>DFYV01000126.1 GCA_002383425.1 Bacteroidales bacterium UBA4073
AAATTACATCAATTTACCATTCGATGAAAATGTTGTAAAATATTTATTATCAACTATGGGTAAGGAGTTCTGTTGCGCCAAGCAAAGCCCGTGAAAGGGGGATAAACACGTTCTTTGAAACCTTTCGTTAGAAACCTGTAGGTAACCAATCCTACACGATAAAGCCTAACCAGCCATCGTAACCGAGTGTTGCGTAGTCAATAGAGATATTGGCACGAAGCGTACACAGGGAGTACAAAAGCTGTGTGATTGAGCCCCGAAATCTGACGCAATGCCGGAGCTTTCGTTTTCAGAACTGCGGGAGCAACAATGCGAAGCCGATAAAATAAGGTGAGGCGTAGCATTCCGACCGGGGTCTAAGAGCAGGGCAAATGTACAGTAGGTTTCTACGGGAACTTGGGAGAGCCTACCGCCTCCACTCGTGAAACGGACTTACGGATTGTCCGTACCCCGAATAATCCAAGACCTGTGGGTATATGGTGTCACCCACAGTGTTGGTAAGAAAAGACACCATCGTAGTGGTATCGAAGACGAGGGAAACCGAAGTCAACGAGATGGGCGAAGGCAGTCTTAGCAAGCTCATAGTACCGTTAGAACGGTGGCGAATCAGCTCCATGAAAGCCACCAAGTAGGGAAGGGGTTTGCCTTACTACGGAGCTGCATTTTAGAAACATTTAATGTACCGGAGACATGGAAAAAATGTCAACAGTAGAAATGCAGATAGCGGAAAGAGCAAGGAATTATCCTGGCGAAGCCCTAACGAATCTGCACCAGTTCATTGATGAAGCCATACTAGCTGAATGCTTCAACAGTCTCAATAAAAGAGGGGCGAGCGGAGTGGACAGGGAGACATGGTATGAATACAATGAGCAAAAAGGAGATCGAATACCGGAATTACTGTCAAAATTCAAGAGTGGAACATACCGTGCGCCGAACATACGCAGGGTATATATTCCGAAAGGAGATGGTAAACAGCGACCACTTGGAATACCAACAGTGGAGGACAAACTACTGCAAACAGCAGTAGCCAATGTACTGACACCGGTGTACGAAGAAATCTTCTACGACACTTCGTATGGGTTCAGGCCGGGCAAATCGCAACATCAGGCACTGGATATGCTTTTTAAGGAAGTCAGTTTTAAAGGGAAGCGTTACATCATAGACGCAGACATGAAAAACTACTTTGGGAGCATAGACCACCAACGGTTGCGGGAGTTCCTTGACCTGCGGATAAGAGATGGCGTGATAAGGAAGATGATAGATAAATGGCTCAAAGCAGGGATACTTGAGGATGGTAACGTAAGTTATCCAAAAGAAGGGACGCCACAAGGTGGGAGTATCTCACCCCTGCTGAGCAACATTTACCTACATCATGTTCTTGACGAATGGTTTATCGAGCAAATTCAACCGCTACTTAAGGGAGAGAGTTTCATTATTCGCTATGCTGACGATTTTCTGTTGGGATTCACCAGGAAGGAAGATGCGGAAAGGGTAATGCAAGTACTACCCAAACGATTAGGGAAATATGGTTTAGCCCTGAACCCTGAAAAGACCAGGTTATTAGAGCTTCATGACGGGGAAGGGCAAAAACCGTGCACTTTCGATTTTTTAGGTTTTACCCATTACATTGGAAAAAGCCAAAAAGGGAGAGACATCCTGAAGCGGAAAACGAGTAGCAAGAAGCTTAGCGCATCTCTCAAGCGAATGAATGAGTGGCTACGCCACAACAGGAACAGGAGAGTTGGCGAGCTTATCGAACTGATGAACCAAAAATTGCGAGGACATTACGGGTATTATGGAATTACTTTTAACAGCAAACAAATTGACAATTACTACGAACAGTGCAAACGTCTGTTATTCCTCTGGCTAAATCGCAGAGGTGGTAAACCTGTTTGGAACTGGGAGAAGTATTGCAATTTAATTTGCGAGTGGAAACCATTGATTACCCCAAAAATCTATCACAGCTATCTTTTAGCGAAGTCGTAATAGGACGAACCGTATGCGGGAAATCCGCTCGTACGGGTCTGTGGGGGAGCGGGGAGGCAACGAACCGCTCTACCCGGAAAGTTAAAAAATCAAGGTTCCAAATTCCAGATTTTAGATTCCAGATTTTTAATTTCTAATTTCTGCCTTCTAATTTCAATTTCCATGCTGCATTTTGCATTGAGTTTAACATTCCCCTAACTTCCTCTATCTTCCTCTATCTTCCTCTAACTTCCTCTAACTTCCTCTAACTTCCTCTAACTTCATCTATCTTCCTTTACCTTCCTCTACCTTCCTCTAGCAATGCTTTTAACTTATAACCCTAATTTTTCTCTAACCCCAACAGGTATTGCATCACGGTGAACCATTACTGCAATGGTTTTCATACGCACATACGATTCGGACATGTAAAGGTAGCCATTGTAAATGCCCTCAGTACCCCAGCTATTCTTGGTTAAAAAGTATAACGTCCCGTTTTGATCAGTTGCCATCCCGGTAAGATGCATGAGGTGGTCGTCGGTTGACGTTAGATTGTCAAAGTTCAGCTGTCTGTTTTCCTGATTTACCGCTACCTCAGGTACAGGTGATTCAAAATTTGCCATGCGTTTTGCAAAATCCTTTTCCGCAATCCCTATCCAGCGTTCCTTATCGGACCCACTAATTTCCTCAATTCTGGTAACCGGCAATAACGCAACACCCTTGCGGTAAGCAAAGCTTTTTTCGCTCACATCGCCATCCCAGCACACGGAGTAACCATTGCTTAAGGCATGCTTTACCACTTGCATCAGCTCATCGAGCGGAAGGTTGTAGTAAAGGTCATGCGACCAGTTATCGGGAATCTCCAGCAGAATTTTCTGGTAAAACGGATGATGATTGAACGAGGTTAGCTCAATGTAATCGTTGGGGTTGAATTTTATCGCTGATAATGACGATTTGTTCCTATCGGGCAGCACCCCAAGGTAAGCATCAAGTATGCCTCGGAAGGCGGGAAGCCAGGCAGTGGTCAACCTCTTATTTGGATTTGAAATAACAGCCTCGAGAAAAGCTTTAAGAACTGCCTCCAGCTCGGCATGGGCATGAACAACAGAGCCGTAGTTTAACCCTGGATATTCATCTTCGGTAACCATTCCATATTTTCGGATAGCATTCATAACATCGTGAGCCTGCCCTCCCTGCCCAAAGTTGTTCGCTCCATGAAATCTAACATAGCTTTGAGCCTTTTCCTCATAGGCACAACGTACAAAGTACATCTCGGAGATATCAAAAACGGGCTGCCCAAGGCGTATCAATTCGGTTTCAACAAACGACGTTGTTGCAAAGCTCCAACACGTTCCGGTGTGTTGCTGGTCTTTTACAGGTGACGAAGGAATTTCATCCATCACCGTAAACTGAAAGCTATCGATTTGGCCAGCTACTACCTGTGCAAAAGTCAGCGCAGCTATCAAAAAAAATATTCGGCTCATGCTTTTAGGTTTTTATTTTATGCAAGTTAAGCAAAATGTATGGAAGTATTACAAACGTTTTCCAATAATTACCAGTTCAAAATCAAGGTAAATTGAAATCATACCAACAATTATCTATGTACCCGGTCTAAAAAGTTTACAGGCAAAAGGCACATAACACGTGAAACGTGAGGCGTTAAACGTTAAAGGTTAAAGGTTAAATGTTAGTTGACATGAAAATTTATAAATAGCTGAAATTATATGATTTATATTTCTGGTGTACTTTACGAGACACATCATTTTTAATGAAATTTTGCTTTTTAAGCAGGACTCATATATATTAGCAACAATATTTTACCCTACCCGATGCACAGGGCAAGAATTTATTTGGCAATTTTAGTTTACTTCACCCTTGTAAAGCGCTTGTTAAGCAAGCCTCTTTACAGGTTGGCTTTGCGCATCAATCAAAAACTAGCGATAAATTCAGCTTCTAATGGCCAAAAGAAAAACATGCTACTTCACAGGGGTTTTGAATTTTTCATCAATGGAGGCATGCATCTAAACCTTGGCCTTGAACAAGGCTTTTTAAATCAGTACTTGAGGAATTAATTTTCCCACCCATCATTAGAAATGGGTATAATTATACCCTTTTGTTAAACCATTGTTCAATACAAACGTTTAAATCACAATACACCTAAATATTAACCTAAACATAGCAAAGCATGAGAAAGCAATTACTTACCATTATTGCAACTGGTATTACCGCCTTGGCGATGGCCGGAGGTGTTGTAACCAACGCCAACCAGAGCGCATCGTATGTGCGTATGCCAGCACAAGATGCAACTCTTGCCCCCCATGCGGCATACTACAATCCCGCTGGGTTGGCATTTATTGCCGACGGTTTTTATGTTTCAATCAACAACCAGTACATTGCACAAACAAGGGAGGTTACCAGTACCTTTCCAGGAATGAACCTCACGAAATTTGAAGGAGATGTTAATGCTCCCCTCTTCCCAGGCTTTTACATGGTTTTTAAGAAAGAGAAGGTTGCATTTTCACTGGGTATTAACCCTATTGGGGGTGGTGGAAGCGCCAAGTTTGATAATGGGCTTCCTTCGTTTGAGCAACAGGTAGCAGTTCTTCCTTCATCACTTACCGCTGCAGGAATTAATACAACAGCATACGAATTTAACTCACAGTTTGAAGGCAATTCGCTCATGTGGGGTTTGCAAGCCAATGGGTCGTATGCCATTAACGATATGATTTCGTTCAGCGTTGGTATTCGTTATGTCATTGCTCAAAATATCTACACCGGCTATATGAAAGATATCCGGATTAATCCTCTACATCCGTTAAACCCTGCAGGTGCAGGTCAAATGACACCAGCCCCAGAGTTTTTTAATATACTCTCAACTTCTGCCACAACCGCTGCCAACGGCTTAAACCCTTTGATTTCCGGGGGAGGAGGAACCCTTACTTTGAACGATGCAGTTTCGGCAAGTTACCTTACCCCTGAACAGGCAACCCAGCTGGCAGCCGGATTGGGAGTTGCAGACTACACAACTTACGGGGCAACAATATCCCAAATACAAACCGCTTACCTAACCAATGCTGCTACTATGGCTGCTTACTCAGCCATGACAGCGGATAAGGAGCTTGACGTGGAACAAAATGGCTCCGGTTTAGCTCCAATTATTGGCATTAATGTCAAAGTAAACGATCGGCTGAATTTTGGATTTAGGTATGAGCATCGGGTAAGCTTAAACGTTAAGAATAAAACCAAAAAGGATGATGCTAAACTTTACCCCGATGGAGTTAAATACCCTAACGACATGCCCACAACCCTTTCACTTGGAGCCAGCTATAAAGCTACCGAGAAACTTGGAATAAGTGCAGGTGTACACTACTACTTTGATAAAACAGCTGACTATGGTAAAATTGATTCCCTTGATGCCAACGGTTTCCCCACTTTCTATGAAAATGATGAAGTTATTGACAATAACTTTCTGGAAGTAGCCCTTGGCTTTGAGTACAATCTTAACGATAAAATCTTGCTTAGTGCAGGTTACCTAAGAACACAAACGGGTGTTAACATAAAATTCCACAGCGACCTAAGCCATAGTCTCTCATCAAATACAATTGGACTTGGCGGTCGCTACGCCATTTCCGACAATATAGGCATTAACCTCGGTTTTATGAGAACGCTCTATATAAATAAAACTAAACCCTTTGACAATCCCGTGCCATACACCGAAACCTACAAACGGGTAAGCAATGATATAGCTTTGGGCGTTGACTTGAAATTCTAATTTTTTTAATACCTTAGTCGGGTCTGGAATTTACCAGTCCCGACTATTTTTAGTATAAAATGAAAGCATTCCTGATCCTTTTACTTTTTTGCATTTCATCTGCCCAAGCGCAGGTAGTCATTGAAAAACCCTTTTCCGCTGAGCTATCGCATCCGGAACTCACCATTGAGAGCATAGAATTGTACTCTGACTCAACGGTCATCAATCTAGCAATTGTGAATAATGCCGATAGTAATGGTTGGTTTTGTGCCGATAAAAACATCTACATTGAAAATCTAAACACACGCCAAAGGTATTACAGGATAGGATCACGAGGGATTCCAATTTGCCCGTCCACCCATAATTTCAGCCGGAAAGGTGAAACTCTGTCGTTTACCCTGATATTCCCGGCTATACCACAAAACCTCAATAGTATTAATATAGTTGAAGATTGCAGTAAGGCTTGCTTCTTTTTTAAAGGGGTAATCCTTAGCAACAAGCTTAACTCCGATATTCGGCTATTCAATCAGGGCATGGAGTACTACACCAAAAACAATATACCTCAGGCATTAGAATGCTTTAGCAAAGTAGTGGACGATATTCCTGCAAACCCAACGCACGTATATGGCTACGCATTCTACCATCTGGTTATGATTTATCATTCCATGGGCAATAGCCACAACGCAGGTTTTTGGCTCAATCAGCTCAAAACGTCAGCATTGCCTAACAAGGATTACTTTATTAGAATGGTTAAGCGCGATACGGGGCTGGAATAAATAAAGAAGGAGTCGAAAGAACTCACTCAGCTAATTGGCTACAAACTCTCCTTTAGTAATCCTGCCTTAAATTTTTCGCCTATAACCTTAAGCATGTCATCGGTCATAGTTTCCAGATTCCATTTAGGATTCCACCCCCACTCCTGGCGTGCACAGCTATCGTCCATGTAGTTAGGCCAGCTATCGGCAATTGCTTTTTTAATGGGGTCGATGTTGTAGTCCATCCTAAAATCGGGAATACGTTTCTTAATGGCAGCATAGATCTGCGAGGGTTCAAAACTCATGGCAGTAACATTAAAACTGTTGCGATGCTTCAGCTTCAGTGGGTCAACTTCCATAAGTTGAACACAGGCATCGAGTGCGTCGGGCATATACATCATATCCAGGTAAGTACCTGTAGGCAAAGGACACACGTAGTGCTTGTGCTGAACTGCACCATAGTATATTTCTACGGCATAATCAGTGGTTCCCCCTCCGGGTAAGGTAACATTCGATATTATACCAGGAAAGCGAACGCTTCGGGTATCAACTCCATACTTCAAGTAGTAGTAATCGCTGAGCATTTCACCGCTCACCTTACAAATCCCGTAAATGGTTGTAGGACGCATAATGGTATCCTGCGGCGTATTATCCTTTGGCGAGGTTGGCCCAAAGGCGCCAATTGAGCTGGGCGTGAACACCGCACACCCATTCTCACGGGCAATTTCGAGCGAGTTCATGAGTGCTCCCATATTTATCTTCCACGCCAGCTGAGGATTACGTTCGCCTGTTGCCGATAGTAACGCCACCAGGTTGTAAACGGTATCAATCCTATACTTACTTACTATCCCGGCATATTTTTTTGCATCGAGTGCGTCGAGCACTTCGAATGGCCCACTTTTAAAAATACCTGCACAATTTGCGTTGATATCAGCAGCAACAACATTACTGGTACCGTATATCTTTTGTAGATGAGGCACCAGCTCGGAGCCAATTTGCCCACCCGCACCAACAACCAATATTTTTTTCATGGAATTAAGGCTAAATGGTAATTACACTTATGATTTTTCGCAAATGTAAACTTTTTGGTTAATACTTCAAACCTGAAGGGGACGTTTAAATTTATATTCTTAAGCAGGTTTTTGCACCTTGGGAATAAAAAAACCGCCTACTGGCGGTATGTGGGCCCAGCTGGGCTCGAACCAGCGACCCTCTGATTATGAGTCAGATGCTCTAACCTGCTGAGCTATGGGCCCAAAAAACAGCTATCCTGTTTTTATTTTGGTTGACAAAATTACATATTTGCAATTGAATTTTCAAATAGCATGGCTAAAAAAATATCGAATTACCAAATTAAAGCACCTGACAGGTTGTACATCAAAGGCATAGTCCTTGACCTTGGCGGTGTAGTTCTGGATATTGATTACAGTCGAACGCTGCAAGCTTTTGAAATGTATGGCATTCGTTTCACCAACCACAATGCTTTTACAGGGGCTAATGAGCTATTCAACCAATTCGATTGCGGATTAATAGGCCCAGACGATTTCAGGAATAATTTCAACCAGATGTTTGGCGTAACACTGAATGCGAATGAATTTGATACAGCCTGGAATGCCCTGCTCCTCGATTGGGATATGGAAAGGCTCAAACTGGTTGAGCGTCTAAAACAACATTTTAAAGTTTTCCTGCTCAGCAACACCAACGCTATCCATTTTGAACACTATAACAGCCTATTAAAAAGTGTAACGGGAAAGGAGCTAAAAGATTACTTCCATAAAGTTTACCTTTCGTTTGAGCTGGGTTTGAGAAAGCCTCAAGTTGAAATATTCCGTAAAGTTTTGGATGAAAACGGCTTACTCCCGGAAAATGCCCTTCTTATTGATGACACACAAGAGCATATAAACTCGGCAGCAGGAATTGGAATAAAAACCATCCATTTAAAAGGGGGTAATGCCCAAACACCACTGGCTGCAGCAGTAGCCGAATTGCTACCCTGAATTTAATCCAAGCAGAAGAACCGCATGGCCGTGCGTTCCTACTAAATTTCAACAGGGTTAATTTTATAATGTTGAGTATGCTCCGAAAACCACGAAAGCACGAAAGCACGAAAGCACGATAGCACGATAGCACGAAAGCACGAAAGCACGATAGAATGATATAACGATATAACGATAGAACGATAAAACGATAGAACTAAAGTACGAAGGCACGAAAGCAGGATAGCACGAATGCACGAAGGCACGATAGCACGGCAGAACGAAATAGGAGAAATAAGAACACACATCGACGTTAATCACTATGTACACAAATCCGAACCAGTGGGAATTATGAAAATCTTTATACATCTCCTACCATCGTACCATCGTGCTATCTCTCAATCGTGCGTATTTTTGGTTTGCATGTAATGGAAAGAGACTTTTCGGAGGTGACTCAATGTTGAAAAATGATTTTTATGGTTATGACCCTAAATAAATCAAATATTATTACTACATTTGTGGTTATAACCATAAAATGATGATTACAAGACCAACTTACATAGCACAACTTAAACCCTTTATCAATAAGAAACAGATAAAGATTCTTACCGGAATCAGACGTTCCGGAAAATCTACCGTGTTGCTTTTACTTAAAGATCAATTATTGGCCAGTGGAGTAAAGGAAGAACAAATTATTTTCATCAATTTTGAGAGTTTTATGTATTCCCATCTATTAACAGCTTCAAAATTGTACCATTACATAAGGAATGAAATAAAAATATCCGATAAATTCTATCTACTTTTAGATGAAATACAAGAAGTTAAAGATTGGGAAAAAGCAGTAAATTCGTTTATAGTTGACTTTGATGTGGACATTTACCTTACAGGTTCAAATTCCCATTTGTTATCTTCAGAGCTGGCTACTTTTCTTGCGGGTAGATACGTGGAGATACCCGTATTTACACTATCATACCGTGAATTTTTGGATTTCAGGAAAAATTATTTTTCTGACAAGCAGAACGCAGGAAATCTATTTTTGCAGTACCTTCGCAAAGGCGGATTCCCGGTAATCCATACCGCGGACTATTCCGATGAATCGGCATATAAAATAGTGTATGATATTTATTCTTCCATTATTCTGAGGGATACCGTTCAACGTTACAAAATCCGAGACGTAGAATTACTGGAACGTGTTATTAAATACGCTTTTGACAATATCGGAAATAGTTTCTCAGGTAAAAATGTAGCGGATTATTTCAAAAGCCAACAACGAAAGGTTGATATCAATACAGTTTACAATTACCTAACAGCTTTAGAAGGTGCATTCATCCTGTATCGTGTTCCCCGTTACGACATCAAAGGAAAAGAGATTCTGAAAACACAAGAGAAGTTTTATGTAAGCGATATTTCCATTATTTATGCAACCATGGGAAACCGCGACCGGATGATTGGGGGAATTCTGGAGAATATTGTTTTTTTGGACTTGAAAAGAAGAGGATACAATGTGTTTGTCGGAAAATCTGGCAATAGTGAAATTGATTTTGTTGCTGAAAGACAAGGTCGCAAAGTATATGTACAGGTTGCTTACAAATTAGAAAATAAGGAAACGGTGGAAAGGGAATTTGGAACCCTTTTATCCGTCGGCGATCAGTATCCGAAATATGTAGTAACGATGGACGATTTTTGGAAAGATGCGATAGAAGGAGTTGCACATTTGTACATTACTGACTTTTTAATGAAAGAAGAATTATGATAATCATCTTTGAGTTCGGTCTAAAAAGTTTAAAAAGTTTATAAAGTTTATAAAGTTCATAAAGTTTGTAAAG
>DFYV01000074.1 GCA_002383425.1 Bacteroidales bacterium UBA4073
TTTAATTTTAACACTGATTAGTTACTATTTAAACACTAAAATAAGGGTAGTACCTTTTATTTAATAATACTTTTACTATGCATAATTCTTCATCGATGGAATCGCTAAAGGACAAAATACTGAATTGTCAGAAATGCGATTTATACAAAACAAGGAAAAATCCAATTTTTGGCGAAGGAAACTATTGTGCCCCAATTTTTATTATTGGTGAAGCACCAGGTCGCGAGGAGGATTTGGTAGGACGCCCATTTATTGGAAAATCGGGACAACTACTCGATAAAATACTGGAAGCATGCAACTTTAACCGCACCGACCATGTTTTTATCAGCAATATTGTTCGGTGCCGACCTCCAGAAAACCGGGTGCCAACACCCCGTGAGGCTGAAGTATGCATGCCCTACCTCATGGAACAAATTGAGCTGGTTAATCCAAAAATATTAGTATTCCTTGGTGCTACCGCTCTAAAATATATGGCAGGGGCCGATCATAGAATTACAAAAGAAAGGGGAACCTGGCTTGAAATTAATGGTCGGTTAGCCATGCCGGTTTACCACCCAGCCGCATTACTTCGCGACCCATCGCTAAAGCGCGACACTTGGGATGATTTTAAGAAGATTTTTTACAAGTATCGTGAGTTGGTAAATCCCGAACATCAATCGCAGTATATTACCATCGGCTAAAAATGACCAATTATTGAGATATTGCCTTTAACCTTTTCGTTCATAGCAACTGCTGGCTTAAAACTCAATGGCAAGTAAATATCGACCCTTGAACCAAACATAATAAAACCTAACTCATCGCCTTGCTCAACAGCATCGCCTTGTTTAACATTACAAATAATGCGGCGAGCCACAAAACCGGCTATTTGCCGGATTAAAACCTGAACCCCATCGGTACGTTGAATAACCACTGTGTTCCGTTCGTTATTCAAACTCGATTTTGGATTCCATGCTACCAGGTACTTTCCCTTATGGTATTTACTGTAAACAACTTGCCCCGTTGTGGGAATCCTGTTCTGATGCACATCAAAAATCGACATAAAAATTGATACTTTATGGCAATCCGTTTTAAGGAATTCATTTTCAAACACACACTCAACCGCAACTATAGTTCCATCAGCAGGCGATATCAACAGATTATCATTCTTCGAAATCAACCTTTTGGGAATTCTAAAAAATCGAACCACCAAAAAATACGCAAGTAAGCTTACAGCAAGCAAAGCAAATTTTAATCCTATAAATATGTTACTGCAAAAGCACCATACATTGACGATGAGAATAAGTAACCCAATACCTATTATTATCGGATATGACTTAAAGTAAAGTTTCATTGCCCTTTATTTTTATTGTCCCTGCAAGGCATTTGTTATCACAATCACGACAGTTTACGCAAATACAGGCATCCATAACAGTTTACCAGTCAACCAATGAATTTGCCTCAACAGGGCAAACACCAACACAACTACCACAGCCTGAACAAAGAACCTGATTTGCGACTTGAATTCAGCCATTAAAATTGCTGGCATTTACGCTATTGTTATTAAGAATAGTTTCTCTTTCTCGCACCAAAGGAACATTGCATGTTGGGCATTTCAACTCTTTACAGGGATGTCCAATCTCATGATTTATGCAGTACCCACACTTAGGACAAACGCATAATCCATGGCTTATTTCAGGGTTATAATGCAGCCCTTTGTTTATCCCCAACTTTCTTAAAATATACCACACGGTTAGTTTTTTTCCTTTACTTCAAAAACATTTCCCGATTTATCGTATATAAAATAGGTAAACCCGCCATTTCTATTCGGTTTTTTAATTGCTTTATAGCTCAGCTCAATGGCATTACTATACACCTTATCGGCATTTGCATACTCTAAACAAATATGCGTGTAAGCCTTTTTTTCATTTGTTTCGCTAACAAATACCTCCAACTCTACGCCATTATTATACAGCAGGAATACCTCGGGCGATTCTTCAATATTAAAAAGTAATGCCGATAAAGCTAAATCTAAATTGAACTTACGTACAGTTGAAAACATTAATACCTTTTGATAGAATTGATATATATCATCAGGATAATTTACAGTTATTCCAATATGCTTTAACATGTAGTTGAAATTTTGACCACAAATTTATATGAACATACGTTCATTTCAAAATTTTTACTATTTTCGCAAAAATTTTTTTAGGGTTAGTCGTTTAGATATCATAAATTTTGCTAAGTAGTTGATTTATAATATCGTATCAAGTTCACTTTGATTGTTGACTAATTTTTTATCTTTCAGTTAATTATAGAATTTTAGTGCGACCTAAACGCCTAACCCAATATTAGATTAACTGACTTCGGCGGATTTCAAGTTGATACCTAAAGCGAATTGCGAGATTGCACGAATGCACGAATTATGAACATAAATAAATTAAAAAAGCAACAAACACGGGAAATCCGTTCCGTTAGTGACAAAATATAGGTAGAAAAATGAAACGAAAGAACAATGGCACGAGATGTATAGGGATTTTCATAATTTTTATTAGTCCGGATTTGTTTACATAGTGATTAACATGGCAATGAGTTGATAAACTTTTAATTCTTTTATGTCCTTATTTTTTCCATATAATATTAAATTATTTCTTACCTTAAACCTTCCTATCATGCTATCATGCTATCATGCCATCGTGCTATCGTGCTATCGTNNATCGTGCCATCGTGCCATCATGCCATCGTGCTTTCGTGCTTTCGTGGTTTTCGGAGCATACTCAATTTTTTATGTTGAATAAGGATACTTGGAGGATTTATGCGTTATACTATTAAACTTCAAGGCCACAAAATCAAATTGACCAATGCCCAACCATAAACGTCAACGCAGGGTAGCATTTCCCCCAAAGATGGAGGGATTTAAGCCTTTTGGAATACCTGCCACAGAACTTACAACGGTTACTCTACTTTTCGAAGAATTAGAAGCCATTAGATTGATTGACTACGAAGGTCTAATGCAGGAAGATGCTGCGGCAATGATGAATATATCGCGCCCCACCTTCACGAGGATTTACAACAAGGCACATAAAACTATTGCCAAGGCATTTATTGAGAGTAAAGCAATACTAATCAGGGGAGGAAACTATATTGCCGATAACTACTGGTATAAATGCGAAAAATGTAAGGAGGTGATGGTTGCTCTTAAACCTTTAAGTTCATGCAGAAACTGCCAATCCCATAACATCGTTCTGCTCAATTCCGACATCATGCCCACGCATTAATACCACATTTTGAACCGAAATTTTAAGCAATGCAACTCCCGCTTGCCAGTTACTTCCTTTAACAGGTGAAACATTAACCCTATTAATAAACATATCAACGGCAAACCCTTAACGCCTTGTATTCACCAAGTCACGGCTTGTACTGAGCAAAGTCGAAGTAATAGAATTACCGAAAAAGCAAGATAGTTGCTTCGCTCCATTGCAAAGTGGGAAAACTTAAGATAGTAGCGAGTAGCGAGCAGCAAGGAAATGGCATGTCAAAGATATTAATTTGAAACACCCATGACGGATTTTAGAAACACACGAGCATGCTTATAACGATTCGATATTGTCTTTGGTTAAAAATAATGAAAATATAAACAGATTAAAAACCGCAAAGAACGCTAAGTTTTTTCGCAAAGAACGCAAAGGGAAAAACTCTGCGACCTTTGCGATTCCTTTGCGACCTCTTTGCGACCTTTGCGGTTAAAAAAATAAAATATGAAAATTAAGGCATTTTTCATAATAATGAAAATTAGTTAACATTTTTAGAAATAAATAGAACGCTGATGACACGGATTATACGGATAATCACGGATAAGAAATCAGTGTAAATCTGTTAAATCCGTGTTATCCGTGTTCTATTCCGATATTAATTATTTTCTTAACAATGTAAACTGCAATATGAAAAATGCCAAAATTAAGGTTCTTTTTCAACAATTTCGTACACAACCTGCGGATTTAGGGTTTAACTGCGAAGTTACCAGAGGGAAAAAAGAGCCACAGAGAACTATTTAGTGTTGAAAATTAATTCTCTGTGGCACCCGTATGGTTAATTCTTCTGAAAATTTTGCTTAGTATGAGTTAATTTTGCTACATTTTAATATGCTTATAAGTTTGGGTACCTGTATTTGCACCTGCAAATTCAATTTTCGGAATGGCACTCTTACCATTTTAGCTATTTAGCATTTTGATGGCAATTTGCTCTGCTGCCTTTATAATTGGATAGGCTGCTGGCGATGCGGTAAGGCATGGATGGGTTCCTATTTGCATGGTTAAGAAAGAGTTAACTGACATGCGGTTTTGAATGGCAAGACCAATCACATTGGTGAGTTCTCCGGCCTCAAGTCCGCCAATAACCTCTCCACCTACAATTACACCAGATTTTGCAGCAGCAATTAGTTTGACAATTTGTTTATGTGTCCCTGGTAAATTGCCAGGATGTCTGTCAACACCTTCAAAAATTCCAGTAATTGTTGATAAATCTTCCTGATTAGCTCTTTGTTCAGTAACTCCCGCTGTTCCAAATCCTGTGTCGCCAACAGCGGTTGAGTATATGGCAATTGTTCCGCTGAAGGTTTTAACCACATGAAGGTTGAATAGGTTCATTCCGGCAATACGGGCTTCGGCGCATGCAGTGGAAGCAAGCATGGTTGGAACCCTACGGCGGGTAACAAAATCACGTTTCTGTGCACAATCACCTATGGCAAAAACGTTGGGGGTGTGGGTGCGCATATACTCGTCAACTGCAATAAAATTATCCTCATCAACATAGATGCCTGCTTTTTTAGCCAGCTCAGAATTTGGCTTGTAACCCATGGTCAGTACCACCGCATCCATGGTCAGTGTTTGGCCATTTTCAAGTTCTATGGATTGAACCTTGCTTGTACCGTTAATTTTGGCTATGCCTATGCCGGTGATTACTTTTACCCCTCTACTTGTAAGTAGCTCCTCAATTTTTGAGGATAATTCAACATCAAATGCCAGGTTAAGAATATTGGGTAACTTTTCGATAAGGGTAACGTTATACCCTTTTTTGGCGAGTTCGTCGGAAAACTCAACCCCAATAAAACCGGCTCCTATAACGGCAATGTTTTTAGCAGAAACTAATTTATTTTTCATTTCATCGAGGTAAGCCTTGTCCTTAGGGACAACAAAAACGTTGTCTAATTCTGCTCCAGGTAGCCATTTGGGTTTAATTGGATTTGAGCCGGTAGCAATAACAAGTTTTTCGTACTTAATTGTTTCACCGCTTGCAAAGCTAACCACTTTTGAAGTTGTGTCGATAGCTGTAGCCTCG
>DFYV01000003.1 GCA_002383425.1 Bacteroidales bacterium UBA4073
TGTTGAAGTTGATGGTTGATGGTTAATGGTTGACGGTTCACGTTTAACGTTTAACGTTTAACGTTTAACTCTTTTTGTTCGTTGTTCGGAAGAATAGTTGATGGTTGATGGTTGATGTGATGATGGATAATGGTTGGGTTTTGAATTTTGAATCTGAAATCTGGAATTTGAAATCTTAAATCTGGAATATTGAATTTGGAATTTGGAATCTCGAACCCTTAACCTTTAACCTTTAACCTTTAACTTTTAACTTTTAACCTTGAACATCGAACCTCAAACCTCAAACCTCAAACTTTGACTTAAAGAGTAGAAAGCATTTGCCTGAATAAACTCGTCATTTTTTGTTCGGCCATGGCCCCTACCTTTATAACATCCTCATTTGAAACCTCAACAATTTTTCCAGGTACACCTAAATCGGTAATAATTGATATGGCAAAAACAGACATGTTCATATGGCGGGCAACAATAACCTCTGGAACAGTTGACATGCCTACGGCATCGCCACCAATAATACGGAAGTATTGGTATTCCTTTGGCGTTTCGAAAGTTGGACCAGTGGTACCCACATAACAACCCTCCTGCAACTTAACCCCCATTTCGTTACCAATCTTTTTTGCCAAAGCAATCAAACTGTGGTCGTATGGTTTGTGCATATCGGGGAAACGGGGACCCAACTCGTCAATGTTTTGGCCAATAAGAGGATTTGGTAACAGGTTGATATGGTCGTTAATAATCATCAAATCACCAATCTCAAAATCCGGATTAATCCCTCCGCTGGCATTCGACACAAAAAGGGATTTTATACCCAAAAATTTCATCACCCTAACCGGGAAGGTTACCTGTTTCATGTCGTAACCCTCATAGTAGTGGAAACGGCCCTGCATGGCTACCACTTTTTTCCCACCAAAAATACCAAATATCAATCGCCCCGTATGTCCCTCTACGGTCGAAACGGGGAAATTCGGTATCTCCTTATAGTCCAGTACCTGTTGATTTTCAATTTCACGAACCAAACCGCCCAAACCAGTTCCAAGAATAATTCCCACCTCGGGCTCTATGGTAACCTTACCCTTGATGTATGTTACCGTTTGCTTTATTTTCTCTAACATATTCTACTATTTGACTGTTAAACCTTTTTTCACTGTTACCTAAAAAGTAAACCTCAAGCGGCAGGTAGTAAACACGCCTTTTAACATCCGGAGGCAAGTTTAGCCCACGGATCCGGGCAGCATCCTTCTCGGTTGTTACCAGTAATGTATCGTTTGAGGCGATTTCAAAAATAGATAAAATTTCCTTAACTGAAAAATTGTGATGATCGGCAAAGATTTTCGTGCCTGTCAATTTGTAATTTTTTTCAAGTTGATTGAAAAATGGCCTTGGATTTGCAATCCCGGATACTGCGAAGATGCTTGTATTTAGATTAAAACTAAATCCTTCGCCATTTGCAAATACCGCACTTGGTTCACCGTACTTTACCGATGTAAAGTAAATGGTCTGATTTTGCCTGATTTTAAGCCTTTGGGCAATAACATGCTGCTCCTCCAGCGATAGATTTACCGGGCATTTGCTCACAATAATGATATCAGCTCGTTTTACCTCGGCAATGCTATCGCGTAGGTTTCCGGCAGGAAGAAGAAAATCGCTATAAATAGGACGATTATAATCGACCATCAGAATATTGAGCCCTGCCTTTACCCAGCGGTGCTGAAAGGCGTCATCCAGAATCACTACCTCAATATCAGGGAATGCTCCAATAAGCTCAACCATACCGCTTAACCTATCCTCGTGCACCGCACACGCTGCATCGTTGTGCTTCAGCTTTAGCTGAAGGGGTTCATCGCCAACCTCAGTGGCCAGTGAATCTTTATCAACAATTCTAAATCCCTTAGTTTTTCGGCCATAGCCTCTACTTAGTAGTGCTGTTTTAAAATTGGGCTTAAGCAGATTGATAAGATAGTCGGTATGGGGAGTTTTACCGGTTCCACCAACAGTGATATTACCTACACAAATGGTGGGCAGGTCAAACTCAAAGCCACGCAAAACGTTTATATCGAAAAGTAAATTTCGAACTTTTACGACCAACCAGTATGGCCATGAAAAAGGTATAAGTAAAATGCGTAACTTTTGCATGGTTTAAATTGATTTTTTACCCTAATCAAATTTTAAAGTTTTATCGGGGCTTATGCGGGAAATGACCATCGAAGGAACAACCAGCATAGCCACCCCAATGGCAAAAGCCAGGATATTTAAAAGGAGAACCTGCCACCAGACAATACTGATGGGTACTTCGGAAAGAAAGTAGAAGGCCTCATTCAGCTTAACAATTCCAAACTGCTTTTGCACGAAACAGATTAGTAAACCGGTAAATGTTCCAATAATTAAACCGCTTAGCATGATAAAGCTCGATTGTATCAAAAAAATCTTCCTAACGCTTCTATTTGATGCTCCCATTGATTTTAGCAGGCCAATGGTCGAAGTTTTTTCAAGGATAACAATCAGTAGTCCCGAAATCATGTTTATGGCAGCCACCAGCAACATTAAAACTATTAGAACCGCCGCATTGATATCCTGTAGGTTTAACCAGTCGAAGATGTTAGGATACAAATCAACAATACTTTGTACTTTAAGACGGGAGCCATCATCGAGAAAAACAAAACCTGCAATGTCATCCACCTCAACCCATAGCCTATCAACCTGGTCGATATCATCAACCAAAATCTCAAAGCCTGTGGCCTGATTTTCGTTCCAGCCGTTGAGCTTCTGGATGTGCTTAATGTCGCAAAGCACAAACATCTTGTCGAATTCAACCATTTTAGTATCATAAATACCGGTTACGGTAAACCGTCGGTAGCGAGGAGGTTCCTGAACAAAAAACATATCGTAAGTATCACCAACTTTCAATCTAAGCAAGTTTGCCAGTGTTTTCGATATAATAGTAGCATTGGTGGAAACCGAATCGGAAACGGTAAAGGCTTCACCCTCAATTAAATTCTTTTGAAAAAACGACCAATCGAAATCGGAGGCAATGCCCTTCAGGACAACGCCCTGGATATCGGTATCGGTCTTAATAATACCTGCCTTTATGGCAAACTTTTGTATATGCCTGATGCCATCAATCTTAAGAATATCGTTTGTAATGGAAAGGTTTGTAGGTATTGGATTAGTTTCGAGCGATTGGTTACTGTCGTAGTTTGATATTTGGATATGGCTACCAAAGCCTACAACCTTTTGTTTTATTTCGGTTTTAAAACCGGTAATTATGGCAATGGCAACAATCATAACTGCTACGCTAAGCGCCACTGATGCAATGGTAATACGGATGAACGGGCGCGAAAGGCTTTGCTTTCCGGAGCCACTATGGAAACGCTTTGCTATGTAATGCTCAAAACTCATTTATAAGTTATTTAATAATTAAGCCTAGTATAAAAGCATGTTTTATTTTAGCAAATCGAATTATGTTATTGATTGTCATCATTTTAAAAATATTGTGAAATTTGTCTTATTTATGAACTTTATGAACTTTATGAACTTTCAACTTTATAAACTTTTTAGACTGAACCCATAATTTACTTCCGGCCAAAATCGGCAGGTATTTCGCCCCAGTACTGCGTTTCCCACTTAAGTATTCGATTTTTCCAGGTATTCTCCCTCAACCATTTTTCAGCTCGTTGTATTAGCTCAAAAAGTATTTTATTCCTTTCGGTACGTTTTAGTTTTGTTCTTGCCTGCTTTGCCCTAACCCAGCTGATGGCAGTCAGTGAATCCGTATAGATTGGTATTTCACTGCCTTTCGTTTTAAGTAATGCTAAGCCATGGACAATGGCAAGGAACTCACCAACGTTATTGGTGGCGTCAGGGAAAGTCCCCTGATGAAAAATCAGTTTCCCGGTTTGGCAGTCAACCCCCTGATACTCCATCTCCAGTGTGATTGTATTCCATGCAGCATCAACAGCAAGCGAAGGGAATATGGGTTTAGGTGTATTCTCATCCACATGGAAAAGGACTTCCTCTTCTTTGCTCAGGCTTTTGTATGCCTCATAGCCCATTTCAAAAGCCCGCTGAGCGGCTATCTTACTTGGAAAGCCTTTATACTTGGCTTCAGGAAATCCCTTTACCTGTTTTTCACAATCGTTCCAATTTTCGTATATCCCTGGTTTTAGACCTTTCCAAACCACGTAATGAGTAACTTTCTTGGCCATTTTATTAACATAAGAAATTTTTCAAAGTTATTCAAAATCGGAGTAAAGTAAGTATTTTTTTCTGAGCTGTCTATACTGGTCAAGGGCTGGTTGCCACGTGGCTCGTATTTCTTCAGGGGTTAACCTATTCTCAATTTGCTTGCGTAACTCATCTGTTCCGGCAAGCAGGTTGAAAAAACTATTGAAGAATTTATCCTTTTCCGGATACCTATTGTATGAGTATATTAGCCAGTCGAGAATAATCTCACGGCGGTCAAGAAAGTAGCTAACCGAGTAATCCCTTAGATCGATGCCGTAAACAGGTTTTCCCTTATATGGTGGGTTAATGCTGGCACCCCTTTTTTCAAAGGGCATATACCGGAAACCCTTGTCCGGAAAATTTGGATAACCAAAAACCTGGAAGGGATAATCGGTTCCACGTCCAACGCTTACCACGGTACCTTCAAAAAGCCCAAGCGAAGGATAAAGGAGTATGGAAAGGTGATTGGGCAGGTTTGGCGATGGCCTCACGGGCAATGCGGTTGTCATGTTGTGGTTGTACCCCGCGCAAGGAATAACCGTTAGCTCACAGGTTATACCCCCCTTAAGCCAGCCTTCACCGTTGATCATTCGGGCATACTCACCAATGGTCATGCCGTGTACAAGGGGAACAGGATGCATACCAACGAACGAACGAAAGGCTGTGTCGAGCACCGGACCATCAACATAAAAACCATTGGGATTAGGCCTATCGAGAATTATTAGTGGCTTTCCATTTTCGGCGCACGCCTCCATCACGTAATGCATAGTTGATATGTAGGTGTAAAACCTAACCCCAACATCCTGCAAATCAAAAATTACAACATCAACATCGCATAAATCATTTGACTTTGGCTTTTTACTACCGCCATACAACGAAATTACGGGTAAGCCTGTTGTTCTATCGGTATAATTTCCAATTAGTTCACCTGCCTCAAAATCGCCCCTAAATCCGTGTTCGGGGCTAAAAATCTTTACCACTGATACACCCAACGAAATCAAAGTATCAACAAGGTGCTTTGAGCCCACCAGCGTGGTATGGTTAGCCACAACCGCTACACGCTTACCTTGAATCAGGGGAAGGTAGCTGTTTATTGCCCGTGCGCCAGGCAGAATCTCCTGCGCCCTAACGGTAACCAGTAATACTGAAACCATCAGGGTTAATGCTATTTTTTTAAAAATCATGCCCCCCTTTAGCAAAATATGCGTTATTTATGGTTTTGCTAAGGTAGAAAATAATTTATACACCAAAAAGTTAAGGATTATGAACTTGCCTATCCTAATTTTAATAAAACCAAATCAATCTTCGACAAAAAAATTATCCCCACACAAATATTTTTATGTAACTTTATCAAGCTAAAAAAGTCATATAAGCATAAAAAAAATTAAACTTTTGAAACCATGAAGCAATTCTTCAAGTATGTACTGGCCACAGTAGTTGGCATAGTAATCTCCTTAATTGTAGTTTTTTTATTGTTCATGGGGATTGCGGGCGCAATTGTATCGACTGCCGATAAGGAGGTAAAAGTTGAGCCCAATTCAATTCTTTATGTCGATTTAAAACAGGAGATTGTCGATAGGAGTACCGATGACCCCTTTAGCGGATTTGACTTTACCTCGTTCCAGCCTAATAGCCCTATGGGATTAAACCAAATCCTCAAGGCTATAGCCAATGCCAAAGTCGATCCCAATATCAAGGGCATCCTTCTTGAAATTGATGCTGTTAATGCAGGAGCTGCAACCACTGAGGAAATACGCAATGCCCTCATCGATTTTAAATCGTCGGGTAAGTTTCTTTACGCTTACAGCGATACCTACAGCCAAAAAGCATACTACCTGGCATCGGCTGCCGATAGTATCTTTCTTAACCCTGAGGGTATGGTTGAATGGCTTGGCTTGCGCTCTGAAATAATGTTTTTCAAAAAAGCTTTAGAAAAACTGGGTGTTGAACCTCAAATCTTACGCCACGGCAAGTTCAAAAGTGCAGTTGAGCCTTTCATGCTCGATAAAATGAGCCCCGAAAACCGTGAGCAAACCCTAACCTACATCTCATCCATCTGGAACCAATGGGTTAAGGGTATTTCCGAAACTCGTGGCATATCGTCCGATAAGCTTAACAGCATTGCCAATAACATGGAAATTTTCAATGGTAAAAAGGCTCTTGAAAATAACCTTATTGATGGATTAATCTATAAGGATGAACTTATTGCTACACTAAAAAACAAGCTGGGCGTTGAAGAAAAAAAGGATTTAAGCAGCATTGAGCTAAAAAAATACTTTAAAGCACCCGATGTAGCCAAACAAAAATTCTCAAAGGATAAAATTGCTATTATATATGCCTCAGGTGAAATCGGAATGGGCGAAGGCGATAACGATAATATTGGTTCCGAAGGCCTTTCTCGTGCCATTCGCAAGGCTCGCCGCGATAGCTCCATCAAAGCTATTGTTTTCCGTATCAACTCACCAGGTGGCAGCGCCTTGGCCTCAGAGGTTATATGGCGCGAGGTTGATTTAGCCGCTAAGGTTAAACCAGTTGTTGTTTCCATGGGCGATGTTGCCGCTTCGGGCGGTTACTATATTGCTTCACCGGCTAACACCATCCTGGCAAATCCTACCACAATTACCGGTTCCATAGGTGTTTTTGGGCTATTCTTCAACCTGCAAAAAACCCTCGATAGTAAGCTGGGCATAAATGTAGATGTTGTAAAAACCAACGAACATGCCGATTTCTTTAGTATATACCGACCTATGACAGCCGAAGAAAAGGCCGTAGGCCAAATGTATGTTGAGCAAACATACCAAACCTTTATTGACCACGTTTCGGCTGGCCGTAGTATTCCTACTGAACAGGTTGACGCCATTGGTCAAGGGCGTGTATGGAGCGGTGTAAATGCTAAGGAAATAAAGCTTATTGATGGGTTCGGAGGTCTAACCGATGCCATTGAACTAGCTGCCGAAAAAGCAGGACTGGAAAGTTACAGGCTGGTTGAACTACCCAAACAGAAAAAACTCATGGAACAGCTCATGGAGGAGATGTCATCCCAAACTAAATCATGGTTACTAAAGGATGAGCTGGGTTTACCGTTTAAAACATACAGCCGTATTCAGAGCATGATAAACAATCAGGGCGTTCAAGCTCGTATGCCCTACGATATTGAGGTTTACTAACCATTGTTACTAATAATTACCTATGCCCCGATTTGGCCAAATCGGGGCATTTTTTCCCTTTACTATAAAACATGTTTCTTAACATATTTTGTAAAATATTATCCATTACGCTGAATATCAGAATTATACAATTATAATTTATACCCTGAAAACTATGCAGATTGAATAGAAATAACATTTTAAATTTTAAAAAACTATTTTTGAGAAATGTAATACTTAAATCTAACTATAAAATTTAAGGAGGTCATATGAGACGTAATGTAGTAATTATCGGAGCAGCCGGAAGAGATTTTCACAACTTCAACACTTTCTTCCGCGATAAAGAGGAATACAATGTAGTTGCCTTTACTGCTGCTCAAATTCCCGATATCTACGGTCGTAAATATCCTGCCGAACTGGCTGGGAAACTTTATCCCAATGGAATACCCATTGAGGCTGAAGAAAATCTTACTAAGATTATCAGGGAGAAGAACGTTCACGATTGTGTTTTTTCCTACAGCGATGTAAAATACCAACACGTGATGCACCTCAGCGCAATAGTGAATGCAGCCGGTGCCAATTTCATGCTTTTAGGGCCCAACGAAACCATGCTAAAGAGCACGAAACCCGTTATTGCCGTTGTGGCAACCCGTACGGGTAGCGGTAAATCGCAAACCTCACGCAAGGTTATTGAGCACCTTATGGGGCTTGGCCTCAAAGTTGTTGCCGTTCGTCACCCAATGCCTTACGGCGACCTGATTGCCCAGAAGGTTCAACGCTTTGCCACTGTTGACGATCTTAAGAAACACAAGTGTACCGTTGAGGAAATGGAGGAATACGAACCGCATGTGGTTCGTGGTAATGTTATATACGCCGGCGTTGACTACGAGGCTATCCTACGCGAAGCCGAAAAAGACCCCAACGGTTGCGATGTCATACTTTGGGATGGAGGTAATAACGACTTTGCCTTCTTCAAACCCGATTTAACCATTACCGTGGTTGACCCACACCGCGCTGGCAACGAGGTTAGCTACTATCCGGGAGAGGTTAACCTCCGCCTGGCCGATGTTGTTGTTATCAACAAAATGGATTCCGCTTCGCCCGAAGGCATTCAGATTGTCCGCGATAACATTCGTAAAACCAACCCCAAAGCCATTGTGGTTGATGGCGCCTCGCCCATCAAGGTTGATAACCCGGAACTCATCAATGGCAAACGCTGCCTGATTGTTGAGGACGGTCCAACCCTTACCCATGGCGAAATGAAGATTGGTGCCGGTACCATTGCTGCCCGTAAGTTTGGAGCAACTGAAGAGGTTGACGCCCGTCCGTTCCTGGTTGGTAAACTTAAAGAAACCTACCGCATTTATCCCAACATAGGTAGTGTACTACCCGCTATGGGATATGGCGAGCAGCAGCTCAAAGACCTTGAGGCCACCATCAACAATACCGATTGCGACACCGTAATCATTGGCACCCCAATCGATTTGAGCCGCATCATCAAAATCAAAAAGCCTACCACCCGTGTATTCTACGACTTGGCCGAAATAGGCTTACCCGACCTCAAGGGTGTGCTTGAAAAATTTGTAAAAACCCATAACCTGAAATAACCGGGTAACAAAATAGAGAATAGCGCCTTAGGGCGCTTTTTCTTTTTAAAAAAAATAAATTAATTTCCATTAAATTAGTGGTAAAACCATTTTTATTTTCTACCTTTTTCCTGCAAGGCTTTTGTTGAAAGTAATCCGCATGCAGCCTGAATATCCTGTCCGCGCGATGCACGGATTGTGGTAAATATCCCCTTGGCGGTTAGCAAATCACGGAACTGGAAAATCCGCTCATCGGGCGAGGTGTGCAAGGGCGAATTGGGTATGGGATGGAATCGGATTAGGTTAATCCTACAGGTAAGACCATTGAGCAGCCTTACCAACTCCTTTACATGACGGGGTGTATCGTTGAGCCCATCGAACATGATATACTCAAACGATAACCTCCGGTGGTCGGAAAATCGGTACTTTTTGAGCTCGGCTATTACATCGGCTATGGGGTAAACATTCTGGATAGGCATAAGCATTCGTCGCTCTTCGTCAAATGGGGTGTGAAGACTAATAGCCAGGTGGCAGCTGGTTTGCACTATGTACTGTTTAATAGCCGGAATCAAACCAATGGTTGAGACTGTGATGCGCCTGGCGCTCCAGCCCATCCCCCATTTTGAGGTTAATATTTCGAGGCTTTTCATTACGTTTTCCAGGTTATCAAATGGCTCGCCCATTCCCATGTAAACTATGTTTGTAACCCGTGTGAACTCCGGAATACTACGCAGCTGGTTAAGTATTTCTCCAGCGGCAAGATTTCCCTGAAAACCCTGCCTGGCAGTCATACAGAACAGGCACCCCATTTTGCATCCCGACTGCGACGACACACATAGTGTTGCCCTATCGGATTCGGGAATGTATGCAGCCTCAATATAGCGATTACTGCCCACCAGAAATAAATACTTTTTTGTTCCATCGGCCGACTCCGAAACCCGCTCGGGTTTTGTTAGCCCAACTATGTATTTAGCCGCCAGTATTTCACGATTTTTTTTTGATAGGTTGGTCATCTCATCGATGCTCTCGGCATGGTGATGATACATCCAATCGGCTATTTGGTTGGCTGTAAACGAGGGTAGCCCTTCGGCATCTACTATCGATTTAAGTTCACTGAGTGTTTTTCCGTAAAGTGAAACCATGGCTAAAAGTAAATCTCCGAATTAATACTACTTATAGGTACACCTCGTGAAATAAGTATATCACGGGTTTCCACAACCATCTCAGTACTTCCACAAAGATAGTAAGGGCGGTTAATGTTTAACCCACTCCACTGCTTTATGTAATCAGTGACTCTGCCAACGTAAAAACTGCCAGGCTGACATCGTGAACAGCAACGAATATAGTTTTCACCTAATGTGTTTAAAAGTATCTCCGAGTAGTAGAAATAGTCAGGGTAGGATGCCCCATGGATAACGACAGCCCCTTTTGCTTTTCCCGATAGCAACATCGACATAAATGGGGCTATTCCTGTACCAGCTGCAATAAATACAGGGAAAGGACTTAGCTGGGTAAATTTTCCAAAGGGTTTTGAAACCATAAGGTTATCGCCAGGTTTTAGAAGTGAAAGTATGCGTGTAAACTTACCATCGGGTTTTTCGGTGTAAAGTATTGAAATTTCGTCGTCGTTTTCTCCTGAAGCAATGCTGTAATATCGAGGCTCAATGTCCTCTGAAATCCCCAATGCAAGCGCTTGTCCTGCAATAAATGTGCTATTTTTTTTGAATTTGAGAATGTATGCCCCTGGAGCAATAGGGGTATTCGAAATAACTCGTTGAATTTCGTAACTTATCTCATTCCATGTTCTCATCACTTTTTTTTTGAACCTAAACATTCCAAACGGACAAAAGGTTCGCCTGTTTTTAGTTCTTTACACTGTTAGCTCCCCTAAAACGGAATAAATAACCTACATTTATACTTTGGAATATAGCATTCGATTGTTTGGGCATATCGGGGTAGGTATGTTTTTGCATATCTCCAAATCCGTACCCAAAACGTCCTTCGGCGTAAATTGTGCCCCATTTAAAATCAACGTTTAAACCTACACCGCCTAACAACCCGTAATCCAAACGATTATCGCGCAGGGTATTGAGCGATATTTTACTCATCATGTAATCGCTGGTTGAGTTATCACCTTCACTTGCCTCAATAAGATAAGCTATATATGGCCCGACATTCAAGTGGAAAGCCAACTGTTTCAGCCTAAACCGAACCTGCATAAACATGGGTAACTCCATGTATGTATTTACGCGTTTGTAAAGGGTATCGCCCAGCTCAGCAACATCAATAGGCTTTCGATAACCCCTATTAACCTTGTAAAGTTCAGCCTGAAACCCAAAATGTTTTAGGTTGAAATGCCTGAAAACAACACCATAGTCAAAACCATCGGCAAAAAGCGTTTTCGTGTTTTGAAAAGGAGTGAACGATATATCGCTCATAGTGTAGCCACCCTTTACCCCTACGTAAGTTTGGCTAAAACCTTCAAAGGCAAAAAATAAAAGTATTATCAGTAGCACTTTGTGTTTCATGCCGATCTATATGGATTATTTTTTAAGCTTTTCATTCACCGATTTAATTTTTCCCTCAATTCTACCCAAATCACCTTTTCTAATATCCAGATTTATGGTAACATAAACCCTCTCGCAATCGGGTTCAAGTAATCTATATGAGCTATTCACCACATCAAGTGCCTGATCAATAGTAGCAGTTTCAACAATTGTGCCCATTGCCGTAAGCCTATACTCATAGCCTAACTCTTTAATCATTCCTACAATTTTGGCAACGTAGGGGCTAACACTGGCCCCTTTATCCGTAGGAAACATGGCAAAATTCATTAGTACCGACATATCATATACTATTTAAATGAAAACTGTAACTCGCTATCCCAGTTTGCCCTAATATTTATTACGCCCTTTGTTTTTTCATCGGTAAAGTAGAAAATTTTTTCGGGCTGGATATGTTTCATGTAGTTGCCCGAATCCCATTTACCATTGCCATTAGCATCATCAATAAATCGTAACCGATACTTTCCGGGTTTGATAAAGGTAAACTCAACTGTACCATTCCCGTTAACAGATTTAGCCTCTAAAAATTCTCCCTTTTCACTTAACAATTCAACAATTGCTGACTTGTAAACACCGCTTAGATTAATTTTAAGTATTCCATACTTTTCAGGGTCGGCTCCGGTTATGTTGATCATCAGGGTGTCGTTTGTTTGGTTAAAGTAATCGGTAAAGGTACCTGGAAGCATTAACAGCTTGTAGGAAATATTGGGTTTCCAATCCTCAACGAATCGAAAGATTCGTGGATTTATACTGTCGGCCAGTAGTTCAACCGGGGGTTCGGAAATGCTATCAGTAACATTGAAAATTGATATTCCTGAAGCATCAAACTGCTTAACGGGTACGGGAAGAGTAAACACGAATGGCACATTTGGAATCACAATCCCACCCGAGGGTATTGATGTATTTACAGCAAAACCCTTTTCCTTTTTTGGCTCTACTTCCTTTTTACCCTTCCGTCTCGATTGTTGCGTCTCTTCCTTGTAGAATAAGAATCTTAAAGTGTCGATTTGGGAATTTAGTTTATAAAGCGAATCCGTTTTCTGATATTCAAGTACGGCCAAAAGGGTATCGCGTTCAAGAATTTCGGGTTTTGTTATCCAAAATTTAAGCGTATCGCCGTTGTTGTCGGGTTCAACAATATACCAATCAGTAATTTTAGATTCATCAACAGGTTTCAGATTTAAAGGGCCTATCGGTTTCCTTGAAAAATAAATGGTAAGAATGTTACGTTCCGTACGATCGTACCCGGTAAGAATTTGATGGGGGTTAACCTCCCTAAAAACTCTTATGCCTATATCCTTAAAGTTACTATCCGCTAAATTTATTAAGGAATCGGAAAAACCAATTTCTTCCGCTCCCTGATTGTAAAGGTAATTGCCATTATTATCGGTAATAACAACAAGCTTATACTTAACGGGCTTAAGGTTTACAAGCATAAACTTGCCATCCTTATCGGTTTTGGCAATGTGGGACGGAAGGGTAGTGTATGGTAGGGTATCAGTAAAGGTGGGGTAAAGCATCACAAGTGCATTTTCCACAGCCTCATCGGTTAGGGCGTTCTTCACTTTACCTTTTAACAAAAGGGTATCGATGGTTTCACCGGTTGAAAAAGCGAATATAAAGTTGTTAATTGGATTGCTCTCGTTATTATCGACTATTGCATCGGAAAAGTAAAATGTGTAGGTGGTATTGGGCATTAAGGTGTCAGTAAACTCAAGCTCCAAACGTTTGCCTTTCTGCTTCGGTATTGGCTTATTTTTCAAAGGAGGCGAAATTAGTAACTTCTGTTGTAAATCTTTTAGCTGTATAAACTCATCAAATTCCAAAACAACTTTTTGATCACTAAACCTTGTGGCATTCTGCTTTGGAATACTGCTTATCAATTCTGGAGGAATGGTATCCTTTGGCCCGCCGGTTGGCGAAACTACCTTGGCACAACGCGGAAATAATAAAAACATGAATCCCGCCATCAATACTAAAAATATTACCCTTTTCAATTCTACTGTATTATGAATTAAACTTTGAGCAAAGTTAACCTAATCTGTTATATCTTTGCCTTGATTTAACTTATTTTTATGGGCTGCTTAAATAAACAATTACCCGATGAACATTCTGCTAATTATTTTAGGAATTGTAATTCTTGTTTTTGGAGCCACATGGCTTGTTGAAGGAGCATCAAGCATTGCCAAAAGTTTTGGCATATCAGCACTTACCATTGGCCTAACGGTGGTTGCCTTTGGTACATCGGCTCCGGAACTTTCGGTCAACATCATTTCGGCTTTGGAAAAAAATTCCGATATAGCACTTGGTAACATATTGGGTAGCAATATCTTTAATACATTCATAATACTTGGCTTGGCCGCTATTATAAAGCCAATTGGTGTGCAGAATAGCACCGTTAAAGTTGAAATACCTTTCTTTTTACTATCGGCTTTAGTTCTGTGGGTTTTATCAAACGGAACTCTACTCGATTCCACTAATTCTAATATTATTTCACGTTCGTCGGGTTTGGTTTTATTGATTCTTTTCGCCGTATTTATGTACTATAATTTCCTTGTTGGGAAAGAAGATCCGGCCAACACATCACCTAACATTCAAACTCGTCCACTTTGGCTTTCGGTACTGATGGTTGTAGGGGGATTAGCCTTTCTGGTTGGTGGTGGTAAACTAATAGTTTTAGGTGCAGTTAATTTGGCCACAAAGCTTGGGGTAAGCCAATCAATTATTGGTTTGACAATTGTTGCTGCCGGAACATCACTTCCTGAACTGGCCACATCGGTTGTGGCTGCCTATCGCAATAAACCTGATATTGCCATTGGCAATGTTGTAGGATCAAACATTTTCAATATTTTATTTATTTTGGGATTAACCGCAACCATTAATCCAATTAAGCTATACCAAGGCGCAAATATCGATTTAGCTCTAAATGTTATTGCCGCTATACTGATGTTGATATTTGCCGTTAGAGGCCCTGGCCGTAAATTCGACCGTCGCGAGGGATTGCTATTTGTTTTAATTTACCTGTCATTTCTCATTTACCAGATTGTAAAAGCATAAATTTATGGATAGGCAACCCAAAGAACATATCCTACACTTCTGGACCCGTAACCTGGTCGAAAGTCCTGCAGCATTTTCGTTTAACCTTTTACTTTTATTGTCCCTTGGTATTCTTTACTCATTTAAGGTAATTCAATCACCTGTTATCCTGTTAATTTTTGGAATTATTACACCGGTTATTCAAACGGTATGCCTTTACTATATGTCAGGTATTAGCCTTCAAAACATTTTGCCATCCATTCTCCAAAAAAAATCGGGCAGAATTCTTCTGGCTCTGCTCGATTGCTCTATAATTACCCTTTTGGGCTTTCTGATTTACCATGGTATTCTTAACTTTCTATTTTTTAGGCTTTTGCAAACCGTCATACTTCCATTACTTTACCTTGTTATGCTTAGGGCTTTGCTTATGGCCGAACAGAATTAATTCTCCGAATACTGGTATTTAAACCTCTTTATACTCTGTTTAGGAGTTTTTTCAAATTCCTGGTTATGTATAATTAGTTTCGATATTTGGCTGTACTGCGGCAAATGCTTGTTCACCTCAACCCGCTGTTGCTCAAGCACAGGTTCTAACTCATTGGGGTCAATTCCATGTTGTTGAACCGATTCGTAGTCGGGGTAAATCAAACCAACCAATTTCCCTTTTTGCTCAACTATAAGCGATTCCTGAACAAATGGGATATTATTCAAACGTGCTTCAATCTCTTCAGGATAAATATTTTGCCCACTGGGGCCAAGAATCATGCTTTTACTTCGACCTTTAATATAGATAAAACCATTTTTATCGAATACACCTATATCGCCGGTATGTAACCACCCATTAACTATGGCCTTAGCAGTGGCATCGGGATTTTTGTAGTAACCCATCATCACATTCTCCCCTTTTACGAGAATCTCACCCACCTCATTGTATGGATCTGATGAATCGATTTTGATTTCAAGGTAATTTATAGCCCTGCCGCACGACCCCATAGGATTGGTTCGCCAACCCGAATAAGAAATTAACGGACCACACTCCGTCATACCATATCCAACGGTATATTTAAATTTAATCCGTCTTAGAAAACGCTCAACATCAGGATTCAATGCTGCTCCACCAATTACTATTTCATGGAAATTTCCTCCAAAGGCATTCGAGAGTTTTTCGTTTATCTTCTTGAATATAATTCTGTTGACCACTGGAATATTAAGCAAGATTTTCATTGCAGGCGTTTCCACTTTGGACTGAACCTGCTTTTTGAAAATCTTCTCAATAACCAGCGGAACAGTTAATATCAAACGTGGACGAATTTTTGTAAAGGCTTCAAGAATAACCGAAGGCGAAGGTATGCGTGTTAAAAAAGTTATATGGCATCCCATGGCAAATGGAAAAAGAAACTCAAAAGCGCATCCAAATGTGTGTGCAAGCGGTAAGAACGAAACAATTTTATCGCCTTTAACCAAGTGCATGTTATTTCGAGCAAAGTCAACATTGGCGGCAAGACTGTTAAGTGGTAGCATCACACCTTTTGAAAAACCTGTAGTTCCCGATGTATAACTAATAACACCTAACTCGCTGTTCGGAACCTCGGCGTAATTTACCTTTTCGGGTGTTAGGCTAACGGCTTCGTCAGATATAGCAGATTTTGCCATTTCAAAACGTTTAACGCAATCCTCATCGTTCGAAACAAGCAAGTCAAAATTCGAAATGCTAAATATTGCTTTCAGGTTGGGCATTTCGGCTTGATTCAACCCACCCCATACCATGTCGCCTGCAAATAGAAGTAGCGAGTCGGAATGGTTTACAATATTATGTATCTCTGTAGGCGAAAAATCGGGTAGTATTGGCACTATAACAGCTCCATACGATATTACCGATAGGTAAACTATTCCCCATTCGGCATTGTTACGCCCAACAAGCGAAATCTTATCGCCTTGTTTTATTCCCCAAATCTCGTATAGCCTGTGTAGGTAATAAATTTTACGGGCTACATCGGCATAGGTAAAGGTTTCACCTTTAAAATCCGACAACGAATTGAGCTCCCAGAAAGTTTTTATGGGTTTCTCAATGAATTCCTTTACGTAATTATACTTAACCATATATTTAGGTATTTCCATGCATCACTGCAAATATCTATATAATTATGATGAATTTCAAGAGCTTGCCGATATTTTCCCTGCAAAATTTTGTAACCGCATTCGGAAAAAGCATAAAAATTGATAACTTTCGGAGCTGATTAACTTTCTGTATGGGCTCAAAACGCTACGCGGTAATAGTTGCAGGTGGTTCGGGTTTACGCATGGGCTCCGATACCCCCAAACAGTTCTTACTGATTAACGGAAAGCCTATTTTAATGCATACAATCAATGCCTTTTCAGCTCTTATTCCTAACCCCGACATTGTGCTTGTATTACCCCATGACCATATGGCGCTTTGGAAAAAACTTTGCGAAGAATATGGTTTTAACACCAATTTAACCCTCGTAACAGGTGGCAATACCCGTTTCCAATCGGTTAAAAATGGCCTATCCATTATCCCGGCCGACGATTCACTTGTTGCCATCCACGATGGGGTTCGACCTCTGGTTTCTCCTCAGGTGATTGAAAATTGCTATGCAACTGCTGAGCAAAAAGGCAATGCCATACCGGTTATTACGCCAGTTGAATCGGTGCGCATTGTCAAGAATAATTCATCTAAAGCCTTTAATCGTTCTAACATTTTGCTTGTCCAAACGCCACAGGTTTTCAGAGCAAAGTTAATAAAGGAGTGTTACAATACTCCTGAGCAATCATCGTTTACCGACGATGCTTCCGTAGTTGAACATCACGGAATAGAAATACACACCTGTAAAGGCAATAGGGAAAATATTAAAATTACTACCCCTTTCGATTTGCTTATAGCAGATATGTTATTAACCAGAAATCCATTTTAATTGATATGAAGAATGATTATTTACTAAAAGAAGTTAAAAGTAGTTCTACTCATCGCGATTTTCTTAAAGTACCTCTTTCGCTTTACAGCGAACAGCCAAACTGGATTCGTCCGTTGGATGTGGACATTGAAAATGTTTTCAACCCCAAAGTAAACAAGCATTTCCGGCATGGCGATGCAATACGTTGGGTTTTATATGACAAGAATAAACCAATTGGTCGAATTGCCGCATTTTACGATAAGGAGATTGCTAAAAATTCTGAGCAGCCCACTGGGGGTATAGGCTTTTTTGAATGCATCAATAGCCAGCAGGCTGCCAACCTATTGTTCGACGCTGCCAAAGAATGGCTAAAATCAAAAGGGATGGAAGCTATGGATGGTCCTATTAACTTCGGAGACCGCGATCAATGGTGGGGCCTTTTGGTTGATGGCGATTATCCCCCCAACTACTGCATGTATTACCATTTACCATACTATCGCAACCTATTTGAAAATTATGGCTTCAAGGTTTACTTTTACCAGTACACTTACCATCGGCTTGTTAACTCTGAAAATGTTGATCCCATTGTATGGGAAAAAGCCGAACGAATAGCTCGTAACCCTTCGTACACCATAACCACCATTTCAAAAAAGAACCTTAAAAAATTTGCCGAGGATTTTAGAACTATTTACAATAACGCCTGGGGAAGATACACAGGGGTTAAAAAAATCACTGAGGCTCATGCTATGGCTCTTATGAAAACCCTTAAACCCATAATTGACCCTAACCTGATGTACTTTGCTTACTACGAGGGTGAGCCTATTGGCTTTTTTATAATGGTTCCTGACCTTAACCAGGTGGTACGCCATTTGAACGGTAAATTTGATCTTTTCTCAAAACTTTACTTCCTATACCTGCTTAAGGTTAAAAAGATTTGCACAAAGGCTATTGGCCTTATTTTTGGTATTGTTCCTAAACATCAGGGTAAAGGTGTTGAGGGTGCTTTGGTAAACGAGTTTGCTAAACGTGCTTTAGCTCCAGGTTTTAAATATAAAGAATTGGAACTGAATTGGATAGGCGATTTTAATCCAACCATGCGCCGTATCGCCGAACAAATTGGCGGTAAAATTCTTAAAACGCACATAACATACCGTTACATGTTCGACCCCTCCAAAGAGGTGGTCCCTCCCCGAAAGGTTAGTTAGTAATCACAATGGTTGTTCGTTGTTCGTGAAAATAGTTGATGGTTGGCGGTTGATGGTTGATAGTAAAACATGGCCTTGAAGTTAGAATTTAGAATCTTGAATCTTAAATCTGGAATTTTGAACCTCGAACCTTGAACCTTAAACCTTGAACTTTATCCATTTAACTTGATTCCGAATCATGAACATGAAATACAAAGCTATCTACCTGGTTATCCTACTTTGGTTTGCAGTATTGCACACATTTGGTCAACGCGATATTGAGCCTAAGCTGCTTTACACCGACACCGCTAACTATAACTTCACCGGTGAATGGCAGTACCTTACAACCGATATTTTTTTACTTAATGCCGATAGATTTAGCACACTCATCAACGAACTCGATTTTGCCACTATTAAACCAAAGAAAAATAGGCGGAAAAAGTTAAGCATTGAGGAGGAGCAACTCGAATATCTTTTCATTACTGCCAGCCTAAAAAATGTAAAATTCTTTGGTGATAACGATATTACGTATCCACTTTACAACTTCCAAATTTCACGCGACAAGGACAATAAATACCAAACCCTTGTGAGCGATAACATAGATTTTGTCCGTATTATCGACAATCTTCCCCTTTACTCCATGCGCGATTATATTGATGCCGAAATACGCGTTCGCGCCATTACCAATAACGACCGCGATCAAATGCTTGCTCTTGTTGCTACTCAGCTTAAAAACCTATCTAAAATAGCTACACCCACCGATGCCGTTATGAGCATAATTGGTGAGTTTGGTAATTTCATTGAAGCAAATACCAAGAAAAAGGAGTACCGGTTTAGCTCAACCATCAGGCTATACGAGCAAAAGAATTTTGATACCCGCCTCCACTCCATCAAGGTTTACGTTCTTACAACAGCAAATACGCCCAATGTTGAATTTTTAAATGAACCCCTACGCCAATTTCTCGATACTGTTACCAACAACCAGGTTACGCGTAATCATCTTAAGGAGCTAATTAATATTCATAGCTATCCGGTAATTGTTGTAGCAAACTACAAATCGTTGTACCGAACCGAACAGATAACTGGCGATGAGGTTACATTTGCAAATATTGAGAAACGAAAAATTAAGGTTGAAAACGATTTTCGCCAAGGACTTATTAATGCCGAAACGTACAGGCAGGAAAAGGATTTACTTAATTTTTTAAACATCTTTGCCCAGCTTAAAAATCACCTCGATGTGTATAATCTTAACTACCAATCCGGTAATAACGATGCCATTTCAGTAAGTCTTTTCCGCGTTATGCAGTACTACCGTCAACTGCAAAGGGCTTACGAGGAAACTAAGTTCAAGTATCGTGGAAATAATACCTTTTCAACCATCTTTAACCGTGAATACGAGTCTATTTTAGGTTTTGCTTCGCTTTACCTTGACAACGATCATAACCTGAAATCTACCAAAAACCTTGTAAGTAACCTTGTCCGACTCGAGGCTAATCCCACAGTACCTAATTCCGAATTAGAAAAGTATATTGCCGATCTTAGATTCTCCAATGCCTTCAAACCAGAACTGATGAACCAAAACATCGAAGGGCAAATGATTTCTAACCACCTGTCAAGGCTCGAGGAGCAACTCTTTAAGGCTCAGTTCGAACCACAGATTGATAAGTTAAAAAACACTCAGGCTATTCCAGCCAACAAAACAGCACCCGAAAACTTGCTGAAACTTGCACAATCAACCTCGTGCGCCATTTGTCGCGACCGTGCATTAAAAGCTATTTCCGAATTCACCCAACGCCTCGATGACTACTACCTTAAAATGGAATACCAGCATTTCGATAGCATTGTTGTTGTTCTTCAACCTTGGATTTTTGAACGCCTTGAACTTGTTCAGCTTATGCATCAAAACTTTGATACTTTGTACGCCGATATTCCAAACCTTGAAAGCACTCGTTACCTCAAAACCACAATCACCGAAATTGAACGTGATGTGAATAACATTCGCGATTTTATCAAGGCTGATTTATCGGGTAAGGAACTACCAGTTGTAAAAAATTTCAACGATAAACTTCTTAATCTCCGTCGTCAAACCGATTCGAACATCGATCTGATTTGCAGGTTGCGTCCTGAGCTTTGCTCCAAGGAAACTCCCAAACTTCCACTTCAAAAGGATTACCAACTTTCGGAACTTTTTACCCGCTCCGATTCAGTAGCTCGTCAAGCTGAAATATTTTATTCCATCTTCAACTACCAGCTTAATCGGTTACAAAACACTCTAAAATTGATGAATAACGATGAGCTGCTTATTGAAACTGAAAGGGTATCACAACAGCTCGATGAGCTGAAGGTTGCCATCAGCCTACTCGATGGTAAAAGTATAACCCCGGAAACCTACAGTAAACTGGTGCAGCAGGTTAACCAACAGGTTAAGGAAATAAGCGATTTTCTTGTAAAAATTGATGAAAGCATTTCAGCTAATCACCCCAATTAATCCCAATTACCAGTTAAGCTCAATAGCTCAATGTAATTATTAGAGGAAAGTAGAGGAAGGTAGAGGAAGATAGAGGAATGTTAGGGACAATGGCAGAATACGAAATGCAGAATGCAAATTGAAATTAAAAGGTAGAAGGCAGAAATTAGAAGGTAAAGGCAAAAATTAGAAGGCAGAAGGCGTGAGTCGTGAGACGTGAAATGTGAGTATATTTATAATTTCAGAACTCCTGACCCATGCTTGAGAATCAATATTTTACAAAGTTTTAATCGTAAAATAAATTGA
>DFYV01000055.1 GCA_002383425.1 Bacteroidales bacterium UBA4073
AATTATATGTAAACTTGCGACATTTTATTTTGCTGTTAAGTCATGAGTTCTGAATTTTAACGTATATCATTTTCCCGTAAGAATCTATGATTAACTTAAGGTTGTCAGCTTGATTATCTTATCGAAGTACATGGCAAACGAACGGTAAAGGAAGTGCATCCATTTTCCGAAAGGAACAATGATAAGTGCCCATTGCGCCAGCACGATAATATGTATAAAATAAACCCAAAAATAGCTTTCGAGCATGTTGAGATCGATAAGTAAGCGAACCGTAAAGGCTGAGAGCCCCATCAGAAACAACCAAATCACAAAGAACCAGTCGGTAAAATGAGAAAAGGTGGTTTTGGCAGATCTCTTTTTAATGCGACGAAGTATAAAATCGAAGGTTACCACAAAAATAATGGCGCTGAATACGTAGCCCATGGCAATAACAATAATCGACTGGGTACTAAACCAATTCAAAAATACCGTTGTAAAAAGTAAAGAAAGATACCCTATAACCAGAATAAAATGTTCAAACCACCAAATCTTGTTATCTTTCTCATCGTTGCACTGTAAGGTACGTTTTTGGGTAAACATGTGCACGAGTAAATTTTTCAAGGCTATCCAGTAGTGTTTAATATGGGCGTTAACATTCTGGCTCAACAGGGTAAAATACCACATCCTTATCAGGTTTGGTAAAAGGATTACCAAAAAAACACTGCCTACTGCAATCATTTCAAAATAGTGACCATAGTGCATAAGATTTTCATGGGAAAATTCACCGATTAAAAATACACCTGCTATAGCAGCGATTACCAAAAAGAAAGCAACAAGGTAGGCGGTAAGGTTTTGGTAGAAAATGCTACTCAATCCAGTCCAGTCGTAACGTGCAATAAGGTATCGGCGCAACGACATCATTAATTCTCCGGGCTTGGCTTCCTGTGGGCAATAGGTGGTGCATTCACCACAGTAGTAACAAAGCCAAGGTTTTAGCGATGCTTTAATGTCTTCGGACTGACCCGTAACGCTTAAACGAACCATTTCGCGAGGAAAAGAATCAGTCCCTGTTGATAGGGCACAAACTGCCGTGCATGTTCCACAGTTATAGCAAGCATTAAAATCGACTGCCCCGTATTTTTTCAACTTTTTCCCAAGTGTCAAATCTACCTTTGCCATTACTTTTTGATTTTATAAAAATAGAACTCATCCATATCGTCCATGTGAGTTGGCACCAGCTTATTGAACTTGACCAGGCTCATCACATAGTACACTGCTTCGGCATTGCTTAATCCAACTTTTTCGGCAATTTGCGGTATGGTTAACTCCTCATCGCCTAAAGCTTCCATAATGTGTCTTCGAATAGCATTAAACTGCTTGAGCTGTTCTTTTACTTGCTCAGAAACTTTAAGGGTTTCTCGTTTTATTTTAAACGTTTCTTTTTTTTCCATTTTCAGTACTGTTAAACCATTACAACTCGTTAGCCAAAACATCAATCATACTCTCTATTTCATTGTCGGTAAAAGTTTTAAGCTGAATGGCATTGGTTGGGCAAACCGGTAAGCACATTCCACAGCCCTTGCAAACCGTATCGTTAACATGGGCAACACCCTGTTCATTCTTAAAAATGGCATCAAAAGGGCATGCCCTGGTGCACTTATCGCACCACTTGCACAAATTGGGGTCAACCTCTGCCACCACGGGTTCAACCATCAGCTTATCTTTTCCAACAAAAGAGTACGATTTTATAGCTGCCGACAAGGCAGAATTAATGGATTCAACAACATTCTTGGGTCCCTGACAGGTACCAGCAATAGTGATTCCATCGATAACGGTTTCCACAGGCCTTAATTTCATGTGTATTTCGTTGAAAAAGCTATCGCGGCCACGGGGTAATTTCAGGATATCGGCAACACTATTGTTGGAACGAGGCACCATTCCGATTACCAGTACAACCAAATCGGCTTCAACCTCCAGCTCCTTTCGGTTGGTTAATATATCGTTAATCCTTACAATGGTTTTATCGCCCTTACGTTCAACTCTGCTTGGATCATCTTCGTACGACTGTAAAAATACATGTCCACTTTTTGAGGCATTATGGTAAAGTTGTTCTTGTTTACCGTATGTACGGATACCCCTTGTGAAGTGAAAATGATTAAGTTCAGGAAACTTTTCATTGGCTTTCAATGCCGTGTTAATAGTAGCTGTGCAACAGTAGCGGGAACAGTACTTATTCTCTCCTTCCACCTGACGGCTACCAACGCAGTAGATATAGGCAATATTTTTAACAGGTTTACCTTTCCACTGTAGTTTACCAGGTTCAGAAAAAGCCAGTAAGCGTTTAAACTGCGACAGGGTAACAACATTATCGATAACCTTATAGCCAAATTCGCCTTCGGCTGGTGTATAAGGGTCAAAACCGGTAGCTACAAGTATAGATCCTACGTTTAATTCGAGGTCCTCCACTTTCATATCGAGGTCAATCTTATCGCACACTTTGGCACACAGGCCGCATCGTGTACACGAATTCATGTCAATAACAGCCGCTTGCGGGTATTCCCCGGGAAAATTATGGTAAATGGCTTTTCGCTTAGTAATTCCAAAATTAAATTCGTCGGGTACTTCAACAGGACAAACATCAATGGCTTTTCTCAGAGAAGCTCTGTCGTTGCAAATATCTTTTACGTATCGGGGATTAAGTTTCAGCTTGACTGCAAAATTACCCATACTCCCTTTGCATTCAATAAGTTGGGCCCCTGTATATAAAGTGATATTTTTATTCGATACAATTTCGTTATATAAACGGCTTACCAGTTCTTTACCGGTTTCATTGGTTAAGCAAAGTACATCCCATTGGGCTATACGTCCGCCAATAAAATGTTCACGTTCAACAAGGTAAACTTTTACTCCCATTTTTGACAGGGCAATGGCGGCTTTCATTCCGGCAATGCCAGCGCCAATAACTAAAACTGCCTGAGTAGTATCAACTTCAAGGGGTTCAATAGCTTCCGATAAGCGTACTTTAGCAATGGCTGCCCGAACTATTTGGATGGCTTTTTGAGTGGCACCTGCTTTATTATCGCTATGTGGCCACGACACCTGTTCGCGTATATTGGCATGCACGTAGTTGTACTTATTCAACCCTGCACGTTCTACAACTGCTCTAAATGTTACCTCATGAAGTTTTGGTGAGCACGAGGCAACCACAACCGCATCGAGCTGGTTATCCTTAATATCCTGAACCATCTCCTTTTGATTGGAATCGGCACAGGCAAATACGGTGGTTTTAGCAATGGCTACCCCCTTTTCGTGAGCAACTGCCTCACGCACCATTTCTACATCTACATAATCGGAAATATTACCGCCACAATGGCAAATATAAACTCCAATTCTTTGTTTCATTCACATCAATTTTTTAATGAAAACTAAACCTTAGTAGCTTTCGCAACTAAAAATCAACGGAGGTTTGCTTTACGTATCGGATAGCTTCCATGGCTGCAGAGCCTGCACTTAGGATGCTATCGGGAATATCCATCGGGCCACTGGTTGTGCCGGCAAGGAATACTCCCTCGATGCTGCTAAGCGAAGGGGTGTAAAACAAATCTTTCTGAAAGGCAAACGAGTATTCGTCTTTTTTCCAACCTTGAATCAACTTTTGTGGTTCATCGTTAGCCAATACTCCAACAGAGAGAACAACTAAATCGTGCTTTTTCTCAAAAACCTTTCCCTGATTAATATCCTCGTAACGGAGCAGTAAGTCGCCGTTTTCGATTTCGGTTATTTTACCAACTTTCCCTTTTACAAAGTTTACACCCATTCCTTTGGCTTGTTCGTAAAACTCTTCAAACCCTTTTCCAAAGGAACGAATGTTGATATAGTAGAGTGTTACATCGGCCATGGGTAAAGCACCCATTAGTAGCTGTGCCTGTTTAATGGAATACATACAGCAAATTTGCGAACAGATGGGGTTTCCCACCGATAAATCGCGTGAACCAGTACAAAGAACGTAGGCAATATTACATGGCATTTTGCCATCGCCCGGGCGGAGAACGTGATTAAACGGACGTGTTGGCGCCAGCAGGCGTTCCATTTGAAGGGCAGTAATAACATTTTTTGCTTTACCATAGCTAAAACGGGGGACTTTCAGAGGATCAAAAAGGTTAAAGCCGGTAGCCATGATAACGGATTTGGCAATGATATCGTACTCCTTGTCCTGTTGAGTAAAATCGATACAACCTGTGGGGCAAACCTTTTCACAAGCACCACATAATGTACAATTGTCAATATCAATGGAAGCAACCCTGGGGCTGGCAATGCTGAAAGGGATATAGGCGGCTTTTCGCCCTACCATATTGTACTGGTACTGGTCAGGAACAACCACAGGGCAGGCTTCCTCGCATAGCTGACAACCCGTACAGTTGCTTATATCCACATAGCGGGCTTTTTCTTTTATGCGGGCTTTAAAGTAGTTTTTATCCTGTTTGTCGATGTGTTGTATCTGGGTATTAGTAAGAATAGTTATGTTAGGATGACGCGCTGCTTCAGATATTTTAGGGGTAGTGATACAGGCAGAACAATCGAGGGTGGGAAACACCTTGCTGAGCATAATCATTTTACCGCCCAGCGTTAAATCTTTTTCTACCAGCAAAACGTTAAGGTCGTTATTGGCAAGGTTCAAAGCCGATTCAATTCCGGCTATTCCTCCGCCCACAACTAAGGCATCGTATAGCTTTTTACCAGCGAATGGCATTATTCCGTAGTTTTAAGTTTAAGTAAGGTATCGTTAAAGCTGTTTATATGTTTAATAAACGATTCGCTACACACCGAGCAAATGGCAGCCATTTTCAAACGGACTGGGTCGATGTTACTCTCCTTCATGAGCTGATGGGTTTTTTTGACAATTTCTCCTGTTTTTTCAGTACAGGATTCCCCGTAAGGGCAGTCGGTACCGTCGGCTGCAATGAATACACCATCAAAGCCTTTTGCCAAAGCGCGTAATATCCATCGGGGTTTAACTGCGCTTGAACAAGGAACAGAAATGGTATAAACTTTAGGCGAATAGTGTAATTTCAGTAATCCTGCCATATCAATGGCAGGATCTGAAATCTTTACTGTAGAAAACACTAAAATACGAGCGTTTTTAGTGACATTCATAGGTTATCCTTTTTTTAAGAAGATGCGGAAGTATCCATTTTCCTCAACGGTTCCAAGATACTCATGACCTTGTTTCTGGCACCACTTAGGAATGTCAACTTTAGTTCCTTCGTCTGATGACAATACTTCCATAATCTCACCTGGCATGATGGTCCCTATTGCCTTTTTAGCCTCTAACAAAGGGCCTGGGCACGATGTCCCCCGGGCATCAACAGTTCTACTTGCGCTAAGATTCTTAAGTTCTGAAGCATCCATAGTTTTACGGTTTTAAGTTTTACTCCAATTAAATGAACAAATGCACATCGGCTTCCTGTGCAGCACTGATGTACTCACTGATACCCACAATATCGTCGGCAAACTCCACAAAATCTTCCATTTTATAACCACCCCAAATTTTACCAGCCAATCCACAAATGTGAAATTTAACATCACCTATCTCCTTAGCCTCCTTGAAGAACTCATGCCATTCTTTCACATTCAACTCCTTACAGGATTTCAGAAATTCATCGCGTAGGTTAGCATTTTCGGCCATGCTCAGCTTTTCCTTATCTCTGGCAATATCTTTCAGCATTGCCCTTGCGCCCTGTAAAAGGACATAAACGTCAATGGTCATATCATTAGCTACAGCCCCACTAATGATTATACCAGCAGCAGTAAGCTTATCAATGCTACCGCTAAATAATGCGAGGCACATTTTTGAGTTTTTCATAGTTCATTAGTTTTAACTTTTAGCAAAGCTAAACCAAGTGGATAATCTTCTGTCCTTCAATCATGTGAGATAAAACATAGATGAATGTGAAAATAAAAACATAACTTTGTGATAGAAATCACAATTGAATATGATAGACCTTTGCAAGTTCTGTCAACACAAATCGAAAGCGTCTGAGCAACTTAGCGATTCAGAGCTATCGGCACAATCGGACAATTGCGCTGAATACCGATTCAAAAAAGGCGATAGGATTATCCGACAGGGAACTTTATCGTCCAATGTTGTCTTTTTACGAGAAGGATTAGTGAAGCTGCATATGACAGGTCCCTTGCACGAACAAATTATTAAGCTAACCAATGGCCCTTCATACCTTGGGCTACCTACCACTTTTGGCGATAAAGTAAATCATTATTCCGTGACAGCCATTGAGGATTCGCTGGTTTGTTTTATTGATCTGAATACCTTCAAAACATTCATCATGAATAATCCTGTTTTTGCCTTTGAACTATTCATTGAACTATGTATTAATGAGCTAAACTCATATCATCGCTGTGTGAACCGTACCCAGAAGCAGGTTAGCGGAAGTTTGGCTGAAAACCTACTCTTTTTTGCCGATGACATTTACCATTCCGATGAGTTTATTCTCCCGCTTAGCCGTGAGGAACTTGGCAACCTGATTGATGCCTCTCGCGAAAGCGTTAGCCGAACACTAAACGAGTTCCAGAATGAAGGTCTTATACAAATCGATAGTAAAAAAATTATACTTTTAGATAAAAAAAGATTGCAGCTAATCAGTCAGTATGGCTAACTTCCTGTAACAAATCCTTACGGCTCGTTTGGGTAATGGTGATGGATTAAGTTCAAAGTTCCATGTTCGAGGCTTGCCCTGAGTGAAATCGAAGGGTTCGAGGTTCGAGGTTCAAAATTACGAATTACGAATTACGAATTACGAATTACGAATTACGAATTACGAATTACGAATTACGAATTAAAGATTCCTTTTTACGAACAACGAACAAC
>DFYV01000061.1:0-3280 GCA_002383425.1 Bacteroidales bacterium UBA4073
TTCTTTGCGGTTTCTTTTTTTCATCTGTTTATATTTTCATTATTTCAATTTTTTACCCCAAAGGCAATATTGAATCGTTATAAACATGCCCGTGTGCGTCTAAAATCCGTCATGAATGTTTCAAATTAATATCTTTGACATACTATCTACTCGCTACTCGCTCCTCGCTACTATTTTCATCTGTTTAAAATTTTATTAGTTTTTAGTCATAAGTTATTTATCATTAATGATTCCAATTTAAAAAGCCAAATTTCATTAGGAATGATGGATCTCGTAAAGAACACCAGAAACGTAAGGTGTTTAATTTCAGTGATTTATAAATTTACCTAACGTTTAACGTCTCACGTTTAACGTTTAACGCGTTATATTTCTTTCAACTATGAGCTTTTTAGACTGGACTCATTGCTGTATTAGTTATCTTACTGATGCTACATAAAGTAGATGATATATATAAAATTATTCAATAAAATAGAAAATATATCTATATTTATATGATTATGTAAAAATATATGTTATTAAAGATAAAAATGTGTTGATTTAGGAATACTTTTGGGTTATAAAATTTACCGGTATGAGTGATATATATGGTAAAATAAAGGCTCTTTCGGATAAGTATGCCGACTATACAGCAAAAAACCTATCGCGACTGGTGCAGATTAAATCATTAAGCGCTCAGGAGCGCGATGTTCAGCTGGAGTTGAAAAGGCAGATGGAGGAGGCCGGATTCGATGAGGTATTTATCGACGGGCTCGGGAATGTTATTGGCCGCATTGGCAATGGCAAAAGGATACTTGCCATTGATGGGCATATGGATACCGTTGACATTGGGAATATTGATAGCTGGGAATTCGACCCGCTGGGGGGCGAAATTCGCGATGGTTTTGTGCATGGCCGGGGTTCGGTTGACCAGGAAGGTGGCCCTGCAGCCTTTGTTACTGCCGGCCGAATACTCAAGGAGCTTGGCTTTGACCGCGATTTGACCATTTACTTTGTTGGTAGCGTGATGGAGGAGGATTGCGATGGCCTGTGCTGGAAGTATATTGTGGAGGAGGATAAAATTCATCCCGATTTCGTTATAAGTACTGAACCCACAAACCTTAATATTTACAGGGGGCACCGCGGGCGCATGGAGATGCAGGTTCATTTTTACGGTGTTTCGGCTCACGGTTCGGCTCCCGAAAGAGGGAAAAATGCCATTTACATGGCCTCAAAGGTAGCCCTCGAGATTGAAAAACTCAATGGGAGGCTTAAGTTCGATGAGTTCCTGGGCAAGGGAAGCATTACCGTAACTGAGTTCGTTTCGGGTAGCCCTTCGCTTTGCGCTGTTTCCGATTATGCACGTATCCACCTCGACCGACGTCTCACCTGGGGTGAAACTAAGCAGAGTGCCGTAGCTGAAGTGGAGGAACTCATTAAGGGAATGAATGCTAAAGTTGAAGTGCTACACTACCACCAAAAGGCATACACCGGGTTAGAGTACGGCATGGAAAAGTATTACCCAACCTGGAAAATGCCTGAAGATAGTGAGATTGTGCAAAAGGGCGTTATGGCATTTCAAAAGATTTTCAGTAAAAAACCCAGAGTCGATAAGTGGACATTCTCCACAAACGGCATTATGACCTGTGGTACTTATGGCATTCCTACCATTGGGTTTGGCCCCGGCAACGAAGTGCTTGCCCATGCGCCAAATGAACGGGTACCCATTAGCGATTTGGTAGCTGCAACTGCCTTTTATACCGCCTTCGCTTATGAAATATAACCAGATTGTAAGTTCGATCTTAGGGTAAGGTATGCCAAATCAATTGTCCCTTTGGTTACAGCGCTGCGATGTAATACGTTGATATTCATTGTGATGGTGAGGTTCTAAAAATCAATTTATACCTTATTTTTTGTGACATAGTTACTTAACAGTGCGAACACTTTAAAAAAATATAACTTCAGAAAATTATGAACATAGGAAGGAAAATTGAAGAGCTTAAAGGTCTTAAATCGGAGTTAAATGGCAAGGATTTTCTGCTCACCTGGGAAAAATCAGACGATGATCTAAAGGCTATTCTTCAAGTGGCAAGCATACTAAAGGCGATGCGACAGCAAAACATCTCGCCCCGTGTATTCGATTCAGGTTTAGCCATATCGAACTTCAGGGATAAATCGACACGTACCCGGTTTTCATTTGCCTCGGCAGCCAACCTGTTAGGCCTTGCCGTTCAGGAATTGGACGAGGAGAAATCGCAGATTTCACATGGCGAAACGGTTCGCGAAACTGCCAGCATGATTTCGTTTTTGTCCGACTTTATTGGGATACGCGACGATATGTTTCTGGGCGAAGGGAATAAGTATATGCGTCAGGTTGGCGATGCCCTCGACGAAGGNNAAGGGGTTTTGCCCGTGCGACCAGGAATTGTCAACCTCCAGTGCGATATGGATCACCCTACCCAGTCGTTGGCCGATTTGCTTCACCTGGTTAACCTTTACGGTTCCTTTGATGCTTTGCGGGGGAAAAAGATTGTGATGAGCTGGGCTTACTCGCCAAGTTACGGAAAACCCCTTTCGGTTCCCCAGGGAATTATCGCGCTGATGACACGTTTTGGGATGAACGTGGAGTTAGCCTACCCCGAGGGTTACGACCTAATTCCCGAAATTGTTGACATTGCAAGAAAAAATGCTGCTCAAAGTGGAGGTGATTTCAAGGTAAGCCATAGCATGACCGAGGCTATGCGCAATGCCGATATTGTGTACCCCAAGAGTTGGGCTCCTTTCCATATTATGCAAAACCGTACCCAATTGCTGATGGATGGCAATAGGAATGGGCTGAAGGAGCTGGAACAGGTTTGCTTGGCTAATAATGCCAGGTATAAGGACTGGGAATACAACGAACAGGTTCGGAAGCTAACCAGAAATTCCGATGCGCTTTACATGCACTGCCTCCCTGCCGATATCTCAGGCGAGTCGTGCGCACATGGCGAAGTAAGCAAGGAAACCTTTGAGCGATACCGAATACAAACCTACCTTGAAGCAGGCTATAAACCTTACATTATTGCAGCAATGATGCTAACATACCGCTATAAAAATCCTGCCGATATTTTGAGTAAACTGCTTAGCCGCAATACCCCAAGGGCACTTTAAATTTTTGTTTTGTTATTGAACTGTACCTTCGGCTGCTACTTTTAAAACCAATGCATTACCATTTACCCTGATTAATTTTTTTAGGTGATAATAAAAGGATAAAGGTTCAAGGTTCAAAGTTTAAGGTTCAAGGTTCAGGGTTCAAAATTACGAA
>DFYV01000061.1:3295-3441 GCA_002383425.1 Bacteroidales bacterium UBA4073
TAAGGGAAAAGTAAAAGGTAAAAAAAAAGCGTAATTCGTAATTGGTAATTTGAAATTCAAAAGATATTAACCATCAACCATCAACCATCAACCATCAACTATTTTCCCGAACAACGAACAATACGAGTGAAACGTTAAACGTTAAA
>DFYV01000061.1:3448-6384 GCA_002383425.1 Bacteroidales bacterium UBA4073
GTAATTTGAAATTCAAAAGATATTAACCGTCAACCATCAACCGTCAACCATCAACTATTTTTTCGAACAACGAACAACTAACATTCTTCAATATTATGTAATATTTTTCTATGATTTATCGATTTAATAATATAAATTTACTAAAAATTAGCTATATGTTGATAATTATTTATTATGTTGAGTAAATTTAAAAGGTAAATCATTTGTAATATTAGCGTATGAAAGAGCCAAAAGAAGAAGTGTATATCGATGCGTGGACAATAGCCGATATCATTAACAACTATCAGGATAAAAGAAGCGATTACCCCGATCTTTTTGAAATAGTTAAAGGGTTCGACCTTTCAAAACCTGACGGAAAGATACCGTTTAGGGTGTATGTTGAGCTCTGCGACTGGATTGAAAAGAATTTGGGACGGTTTAACCTGATCAAAATAGGAAGAAGAATAGGGGAAACTACCTATAAGTTGATGGTAGAAGGTAAAATGGTAACCCCTGATAGCAAACCCATTGATGTTATGAAAACACTTGTGCAGATGGCTCAAAAAGGGGTACATGATCCTAAGAAAAGGGGCTGGGAGATAGTATCATTTACTGATAAATCGATATTGATGCGCAAAACTCAACTTTTCAATACCCACATTCAGGTTGGATTGCTCGATTCGTTAGTACGAAAGTGCAAGGTTTTCGGGGTTCAGGTGAATCTGGTAAAGGAGGAGAGCAAAGGCGATGAGTACGATGAGTATCAAATAACATGGCTTTAAAAGAACTTTTTAAGTTCTGCAGTTATCCGAGCCTTGATTGTCCATCCTTTTATAGTAGTGGTCAATTGTTTTTGAAACTTTGCGATAGATTAGTTTGCCTGGAGGCAAATCGGACTTTAGCTTGCCATTCTCAACAGCCACAATCCCGTTTTTGATCACAAAGGCGGGTTCGCCAGCTATTTTAAAACCATCGTAAATGTTTAAATCAGCCCTGGAATGGTGATTTTGGACGCTGATTACGTTTTGGGTGTTGGGGTTCCATATCACAATATCGGCATCCGCACCCACTGCCAGTTCGCCCTTTTGAGGGTAAAGTCCAAATATTTTTGCCGGTTGAGTCGAGAAAACATCAACTAACCTATTGAGGTTTATTCTTTCGTTTAACACACCGTAGGAGTAAAGTAGAGCAAGCCGATGTTCTATTCCACCTGCACCGTTGGGCACCTGGCGGAAATCGTCTTTCCCAATCATTTTTTGGCTAAGGCTAAATGGACAGTGATCGGTTCCCACGGTATAGATGTTGCCGTTGGCAAGTGCGTTCCATAGAGCATCTCTATCGTTGGCCGATCTTAAGGGTGGGCTCATAACATACTTTAGCGCGTCTGACTGCTCGTTGTCGCACAAAGCTTCGTCGAGCAAAAGGTATTGTGGACAGGTTTCGGCGTAAAGCGGCTGGCCGCTCTTTTGTGCCTGAATGATGTGTTTAACTGATTCTGCAGCCGAAACATGAACAATGTATAGCGGGCATTGGGTTTGGTCGGCAAGGTCAATTGCACGTTTAACCGCCAAAGCCTCAAATCGTGGCGGTCGCGATAGCATGTGATACTTAGGGGATGTAAGACCCTGACTTGCATAAAAATCCCTGAGCATTTCAATGTCATCACCCATTTCGCAGTGGGCGGTAACCATACCGCCATTTCTGGCTACCGTGTGCATCACATGGTATATGGCGTTATCGTCGATACCCACCGAATTTTTATAGGCCATGTAGATTTTGAAGGATGGAAATCCCATGGCAATACATTGTTCAATTTCCTTAGGTGTTTCCTCGTTCCATTCAACAGGGCTTACATGTAGCGTATAATCGGTAAGCGATTGTGCAGCTTCATCAATTCGTGTTTTGAGTGCATTTACCATGGATTGCCCCCGACTGGGAGTTACAAAATCGATTATGGTAGTTGTTCCACCCATAAGGGCTGCAATGCTACCCGAACGGAAATCGTCCGACGAAAAGCCTGCGGGTGTAGGCAGGTGCAGATGAACATGGGGATCAATGCCCCCGGGCATCACTAGCATGCCTGTGGCGTCAATAGTTGTGTCAGCATTAACATTTAAACTTTGCCCAATGGCACTTATTTTATCACCATCAACCAATATATCGGCAATTCGGTCGTCAACCGATGTAATAACCCTGCCGTTTCGAATTAGAATGTTCAATTTAGGTACTATTCAAGAATTTTTAGAAAGTGTTCACCCCCTGATTCGGTGAAACCTAAGTGTAATAGGTATTTCCGGTGGCTTTTGTTGCAAGCCTTTGCCCATACCCTTGTGTAGCCGCTTTCAGCAAATTTATGGCTGAGCCAGTAGTAAACATAGTGGCCATTTTTAAAGTCACGGTACTCCGGTAAAACGTAGTCGAGCTCAACCTCAAGGGCTTTCGATTCGTTTCTATGGGCAACGAACACCCCAGCAACTGCTATATTTCGGAGTACCAGGAAGCTAACCGTGTTCTCTGCTGGTCTATAGTTAAAGTTGGGGAAAAATCGATGTATATCCTTTTGGTGGAAATCGAGGAAACGTATCAGGTAACGGTTATCGGGTCGAACTTCAAGTATCTCAAAGACCTCTTGTTTCGAGTAGATTTGAAATAGGTAATAAACATCGGTAAGCACAATAAAACCGTTGAGTAAGCCAACGGGCCATGCGCCAATCATAAATCCGTATATTGAAAATAGCAATGCTCCGCCTAAGTTAATCCATCGGAATTTCACTATTGAACTCATTGTCATTGAAAGCGCTATGATAGCCGAAGCGCCGTAGCCAATCCATTCTAACACGGTTTCATTCATCAACTTAATGAAAATTTAGGGGCGTAAAGTTAGGTAAAATTTCCGACTTATCCTGAGCTGGCCTAATAGGGTTAAAGGTTCAAAGTTAAAAGTTAAACGTTAAAAG
>DFYV01000177.1 GCA_002383425.1 Bacteroidales bacterium UBA4073
CTGATATGATTATTAAAGGACAATTATCACATTATTACATCAAAATATCAATGCATCTAACATCAACCGTGAAACGTTAACTATCAACCATCAACCATCAACTTCAACACAGATTCCTCACTTCGTTCGGAATGACAAAAGGAGAAAGGGAAAAGTCAGAAGTAAAAAGGCGTAATTCGTAATTCGTAATTCGTAATACGAAAGATATCAACCATCAACTATTTTTCCCGAACAACGAACAACGAACAACTGTCAACCGTCAACCATCATTGTTCTTGAACATCTTCCTAACCAGCATTGGCAGGTAAATGGCGTACCCCAGTATTACACCAAACACATTCGATATCAAATCGGATAAATTATAGGTGCGCAGGGGAATGTATTTCTGCCAGGCCTCGGCCACTACGGCGGCAAGCAGCAGCACCACCATCACCCCTACCCTCATTATAGGTACACCCACAGCCTTTAAGGTGATGACCAGCAAAACAAAAAGTAACACATGCACAATGTAATCGGAATGTATATGAACGCCAGCAATACGGAAATCGGGAAACTTTACGGGAACAAAAAGGGGAATAACCAGTATGGCTATCACCCAGCCAACCACTGTGAGCAGTAGCATTATCCTATTGTGATGCGTGGAGTGCATGCTGAAAGACTTTAGCAACAAATATAAACATATTTGAATGCCCGAAACCATTTTGGCATAAAATGGGGTAAGGCAATACAAACCGATTCCAAAATTGCTAACTTTACAAATGGAAAACTAACCGTTATGAGAGGAGTAATATCCGTAGTAATCATAGGATTGCTTACCGTGAGTGCCGCAGCCCAGCAGGGATTGCAGCCAACCATTACAGCCATGCGCTGGGGAGCCGACTACAAGTTGCACGTAAAATTAGCCAACGACTCCGACTACGTGGTTGACGTGCGAGGATTGTATCATACCGGTAAAGATCTATTTATTGATACCACCAATAACTCGGCCACATACTACCCGGTTACCTTAGACAAGGAGTTTGTTGACTACATCAAAAGCAAAAGGATATACAGCGATGAGCCCAATGCCGACAGTACCCGTACAACCAGCTATAAAACCCTTTGGTCGGCCCTAAACAGTAATCTTGGCGGGGGTTACATCCACTTCATAAACTGTATGGTCTATGCCCTTGAGTCGCAGAACCTCAGGCTTACCGAGCCCATACTCACACGACCAACAACCAAATGGAAACCCAAACCCACGACCCCCACATACAAACGTACCCGCAAGTGGGCATACTGCTACCCCAACACCCAGCAACTGGCGCATAAAGAGTATAAGTATAGGCTGAAACACGACGATCTGAAAGACCTGCAGGGTGTACCCCAGTCCTTCATCAATCTATTCCTAACGACAAGCCAGGCCGATTACGAAAAAATGTTGGCCAATAGGAGGATGCGCGAGATGGCCCAAATCGACCTGGTAAGGCTTTTACTTGGTGCCAAGTACCTGGCCGAAGACCAGATAAGGTACATCAGCTCACGCGTGCTAATGGCCGTACTGAAGTATAACGTGAATACCATGCCCTCAGTAATCATCTTCGACGATTACAATGCTGCCGTAGCGCTATCGCTGGGCGTAAACGGCTACAAGATTGACAAAATAGTTTACTCCGATGGCGAAGTGATTTCAGGTACCGAGCTCGAAGGCCGAACCCAGCTCATAGAGGCGTTGATAAAACGAATAAACGAAGCCAACGAAAGGGTTTTCAGAAAGAAACTACAGCTGTACTACCAGAAAAAGAAGGGATAGGGATTCGAGGTTCAAGGTTCCATATTCAAAATTTCAAATTCAAGATTCAAAATTAAAAACCATGTTTTACTATCAACCGTCAACCATCAACCATTTTTTCCGAACAACTAACAACCACCAACAGCAACCCATTATCACATCAACACATCATCTAATCATCATATCATTTTGCGATAAATATTTTGTTAAATATTGATTCTCAAGCATGTGTCAGAAGTTTTAAAATTTGTATGCATATTTGCAAGTAAGAGATACTTCATGTCGATTATCCTGGGCGAATCGAAGTGTCCAGTATAATAACAAAACGCAATCTTGTCATTCCGAACGAAGAACCGATTTGTCATTCCGAACGAAGTGAGGAATCTAAAAAGAATAGTAAATGCAACCAATAGGATCACATAACTATTTTGTTTATATTCTGACCAATAAAAACAAAACAGTTTTATATACAGGAGTGACTAATGATTTGAAACGTCGCTTAGTTGAACATAAAGAAGATTCTGAAAATAGTAAGAAAACATTTGCAGGTAAATACAATACTGTTTTTTTAATTTATTACGAAAGATTTCAATATATTGAACATGCTATTGAAAGAGAGAAAGAGATAAAAAGTTGGCGACGGGAGAAGAAAATAAACCTGATAAATTCGTTTAATAAAGAATGGAAATTTTTAAATAATGAAGTTTTTGAATAAAGAAATACTACACTAAGTCCAGTATAATAACAAAACGCAGTCTTGTCATTCCGAACGAAAAACCGANNAAGTGAGGAATCTACAAAGTATTTTCCCATTAGAAGCAGCTATGCAACAAACCTATTCCCCTTTTGTAAAGGGGCTGGCAAAACGAAGCGTCGTACAGTGATGTGAAGAGTATGAGATTCCTCACTTCGTTCGGAATGACAAAAGGAGATAGGGAAAAGTCAAAAGTAAAAAAGCGTAATTCGTAATTCAAAAGATATCAACCGTCAACCATCAACTAT
>DFYV01000053.1:0-5443 GCA_002383425.1 Bacteroidales bacterium UBA4073
AAACTTGGCGTTCTTTGCGGTTTCTAATCTGTTTATATTTTCATTATTTTTACCCAAAGACAATATCGAATCGTTATAATCATGCCCGTGTGTGTCTAAAATCCGTCATGGGTGTTTCAAATTCCTCTTAAAGTCCTCCATCAATTCCCTGTTCAAACCATGGACTTTTTGTGTATAGGTTTTAATCGGTTTGAATGAAATAATCAAGTTACTTGATATTTTCATTTATTTCCTCAACCAAATTTACAAAAAAGTGTAATCCTCTGGTATTTTGCTACTTATGAAAATCGTAGCAGAATGATTTGGTCATAAAAAATGGTTTAAGGGATACAGGCAAACGTATAGCCTTAACCAACAGCCATTATCGGCTAATAGCACAAATCCACTACATTTTGCCATTATCGGCAAAGGAGTAGCATTCGCCATCGGTTATAATTACGTGGTCGAGCAGGGTGATATCAAAAAAACAGGAGGCGTTTTTCAGCTTTTCGGTAAGGGCAATATCCTTATCGCTGGGTTTCGGGTTACCCGAGGGGTGGTTGTGTACAACTATTATAGCCGAGGCAAGGCGTTCAACGGCATTTTTTAGTACCAGCTTGGGATCAACCATAGTGCCTCCAACCCCACCCTGGCTCACCTTTACCCGTTCAATTATCCTATTGGATTTATTCAGAAGTAAAACCCAAAATTCTTCATGCGGTAGGTCGGCGAGCATGGGTTGAAAAAGCTCTATAACGCTCCGGCTCGAAAAAATCTGCTCACGATTATTGATACCTTCGGCTTTCCGCCTGCGTCCGAGCTCAAGCGCTGCAAGTATGGTTATTGCCTTAGTCTTACCTATTCCTTTTACCTTGGTTATTTGCAGTAGGCTAAGGCGTGCCAGCTCGTTAAGGCTATTATTTACCTGCCCCAGCAACCGTTGGGCTACCTCAACAGCCGTTTCGTTAGCATTGCCAACCCGCAGTAAAATAGCTATCAACTCAGCATCACTCAAGCTGCCAGCTCCCTTGCGCTCCATTTTTTCCCGGGGTCGGTCATCCTCAGCCAAATCCTTTATGGTTAATCGTTTATTGATATCCTCCATACCCGTTTTTTTAAAAAGTTTTCATAAGTTACAGGGTGTGCCATTAAAAAGCAAACGAATATATGAAAAAATAGCCATAAATTAAAGTATCTTTGGTATTGCAAATCAACAAAATATATGCAACGCAAAAATTTAGCCCGCTCTGCTTTACTACTTACCATTGCTGCCCTGGTTTACTTTACTTATAGCTACATGGCAGCAAACGGTTCAGGCAATTTAACCCTCACTGCCGATTCGGTGGCATTCAAACACGGTTGTTTAAAACCCGACTCATCGTGCTTTAGGGTGATTTACCGTTTCCCTGTTCCTGCAGGGCACAATAGCTCACGTATTGAAAAACTGATTATCACCGATTACCTGGGTTTGGTTGAAGAGGACTCGAAGGCAAAAAACATTGATCAACTCAAGCAAGTGCTGGTAAAAAACGCCATGAGCTACGATAGCTCTTACGTTGAGTTCCAAAAACAATTTGGAAGCAGCATTGAGTGGTTTATTAATGTCGATTTTTCGCAGGTTTTCCACACAAAGCGTTTGCTTACCATTTGTTACGAGCAATCGAGCTACCTTGGCGGGGCACATGGTATGTATGGCTACCACTACCTGAATATCGACCTAAAAAAATCTAAAATTCTCCAGCTAACCGATTTAGTTTCGGATATGGAGCGATTTAAATCAATTGCCCAAAAACTTTTTACCGAACAGTATTTAAGCAATCCTGCTGACAATACCGATTACTGGATGGTCAACGATGGTTCGTTTGTGCTTCCTGAGGAGTATGGATTAACAGCGAAGGGCATACTGTTACACTACAATGTTTACGAAATTGCTAGCTTTGCCCGTGGCGATATCAAACTGCTGATCCCATACAACGACATAAGCGATATCCTCATCGACTGGTACCGTGAGGAATTAAAAGAGATATAACGCAGAATTCCAGTCACATGCTTGAGATTCAATATTTTACAAAAATTTTATAGCAAGATAAATTGACGTAATTTTCTTCTAAAATACTAAATCCTAAGCACTAAATCCTAAACAATTTCTAAATTCAAAATCATAATATCAAAACTTATCCTGTTTTTTCTAATAAATAATATTGTTTTGAATTTCTTAATTTTGGCCATTTGTATTTGTTTAGTATTTAGANNTTAGAAATTAGAGTTTAGTATTTTTCTTTTGCCTGTTTATTAACTAATTTGCCTGTTTATTAACTAATTATATGTAAACTTGCGACATTTTTATTTGCTATTACGTCAGGAGTTCTAAAATTTTACCTGCCTCATGAACTCAACAGTTTTTTCCATCTCCTTGTACATTATTTTATCCTGTTCAATGAATTCAACCGCCGAACGATAGTTCGAAATAAATTCTTCGATGTAAGGTGACGATTTGGCTGGTCGGCGGAACTCAATGGCCTGTGCTGCATTGAACAGCTCAATGGCCAGAATACGTTCAAGGTTATCAACCACCTTCAGAAGTTTTGTGGCGGCATTGGCACCCATGCTAACATGATCCTCCTGTCCGTTCGACGTTACCACTGAATCGACCGATGCAGGTGTACAGAGCTGTTTATTTTGGCTCACCATGGCCGCTGCAGCATACTGAGTGATCATGAAACCAGAGTTTAACCCAGGGTTTGCAACCAGAAACTCGGGTAACCCGCGTATGCCAAGTATTAGCTGTGCGGTGCGGCGTTCCGAAATGCTGGCGAGTTCGGCAAGGGCTATTGCCAGAAAATCGAAAGCCAAAGCCAGTGGTTGACCATGAAAGTTACCGCCCGATATAACCAAATCCTCATCGGGCCAAATGGTTGGATTATCGGTAACTGAGTTTATCTCGGTTAACAATACACCCGCTACGTAGTTAATGGCATCCTTTGATGCCCCGTGCACCTGTGGAATGCAACGGAACGAGTAGGGATCCTGAACATGCTTTTTCGCACGCATTGCCAGCTCACTTCCCTCCAGTATCTTACGGATGTTTCGGGCTGTTTCAATTTGCCCCTGATGAGGCCTCACATTCTGAATGTTGGCATGGAACGGCTCGATACGACCATCAAAAGCATCGAGCGATACTGCTCCAACTATATCGGCCAACCTGGACAATTTAAATACCTTTACCATGGCGTAAACGCCATGAGCGCTCATGAACTGCGTGCCATTCAGCAATGCAAGTCCTTCCTTCGACTTTAGCTCTATTGGCTGCCACCCAAATTGTTCCAGTACATTGGCCGCAGGAAGTATTTTGCCCTTGTATTGTACCTCTCCCATACCTATTAAAGGCAGAAATAAATTTGCCAAAGGCGCTAAATCGCCCGATGCCCCCACTGAACCTCGGTCGTAAACCACCGGAATCACATCGTTATTATAAAAATCGATAATGCGCTCAACCGTTGCTACCTGCACACCCGAATGACCCAACGAAAGGGCATGCGCCTTAAGAAACAGCATCAGCTTAACAATATCGGCATTAACCATATCGCCTGTGCTGCAAGCATGGGACATGAGTAAATTTTTTTGAAGCAGCGATAGCTCATCGTTCGATATGGTTTTATTGCAAAGCGAGCCAAATCCTGTTGTAATCCCGTAAATGGGCTTACTCTCGCTCTCCATTTTACGGTCAAGGTAATCGCGGCATTTGATAATAAGTTGTCGCGATTCGGTGGAAAGCTCAAGCTTATAGGGTTCATTAACCAAATTTTCTACTACTTCCCAACTTAAAGATTTAGGTGATATGGTATGTATTTTTACCATGGTAAAAGTTATTTTTATAGGTTCGATTTTATATGGGTTACAATGCTACCAAACGGAATGGCAACCTGCTCGCCTGTTTCCATGTTTTTAACGGATAGATTCCCGTTTTGCATTTCGGCCTCACCGGCAATTACCATGAAACGAATGTTACGCTTGTTGGCATACTCAAACTGTTTTTTAACCTTTGCGGCATCGGGGTAAATCTCAACACTTAGCCCCGCATCGCGGAGCAGCCGTGCAGCTGGCATGCAGTATGCCACCTCGGCACTACCAAAATTGGCAAACATAACCTGCGTTGTGGATGTCAGACTTTTGGGGAAAAGGTTGAGCTGCAGCATAACATCGTAAATACGGTCGGCCCCTAACGACACGCCAACACCGCTTACGTTGGGCAACCCAAAAATACCGGTTAGGTCATCGTAACGGCCACCCCCGCAAATACTTCCCATTTCAACATCCAATGCCTTTACCTCAAATATAGCGCCAGTGTAGTAGTTTAGTCCCCGCGCAAGCGAAAGGTCAAGTTCAACCTGGGCTGACAGGCTTCCCCAAGCCTCGATGTAATGGAAAAGTTCATCCATCTCATCAATACCCTTTAGACCAACCTCACTACCCTGCAAAATTTCCCTTAGGGTTGATAGCTTACTGGCATTGTTGCCCTGCAACAGGATTATGGGTTGTAACCGACTGATAGCAGCATCGTCGATACCGCGTTCACGTAATTCAGCATTTACGGCATCAATGCCAATCTTTTCAATCTTATCAATTGCAACGGTGATGTCTGCCAGCTTATCGGCATGTCCAATAATCTCAGCTATTCCGGCCAGTATTTTACGGTTATTCACCTTGAGTAATATACGTACCCCAAGCCTTTCAAAAACTTCGTTCATAATAAGCACCAGTTCGGCCTCATTGAGTAACGAGTTGGACCCAATAACATCAACATCGCACTGGAAAAACTCACGGTAACGGCCTTTTTGTGGCCTGTCGGCCCGCCATACGGGTTGAATTTGGTACCGCTTGAAAGGAAAAACGATATCGTTCTGGTACTGCACAACAAATCGGGCAAAGGGAACGGTAAGGTCGTACCGTAAACCCTTTTCGGAAATGGCAAGTGAAACAGCATTTGAGTTTCCTGATTTCAAAAGGGAGGGATCAACCTTATCGAGGAAATCGCCTGAGTTGAGTATTTTGAAAAGAAGCTTATCGCCCTCATCGCCATACTTGCCAAGTAGGGTGGAAAGGTTTTCCATGGCCGGAGTTTCTATGGGCATATAGCCATACTTGCTGAATACTACTCGAACCGTGTCGAAAATATAGTTTCGGCGAACCATTTGTTCCGGACTAAAATCACGCGTTCCCTTTGGAATGCTGGGTTTGGTTTTTGCCATTATATTGCCGATTTGAAACGACTGCAAACGTACAATTTTTTTGGCAGAAAAAGTCTAACTAAAGGCTTGCATTAACGAAGTTGCATACATGTACTGAGCGAAGTCGAAGTAAGACTATATCTTGTAGGGAAAAAATAGTAACTATGCTGCATTAAATTTAGAAGTTAGAATTAAGAAGTTTTGTTCATTGTTTTTAAGCCAGTTAAAAATTGAAG
>DFYV01000053.1:5547-8506 GCA_002383425.1 Bacteroidales bacterium UBA4073
TATCAAGTGGTTTTGAAATGGGATTGGTGAGTGAAGTGATGAATAGAATTGTAATAATGTAATAACCATCACTTTACGTAAGTGATCAATTTTGAGCATTTTAAATAGATGAGTCCAGTCTAAAAAGGTNNCTCTTTGAGCAACAGATTGCTTCGTCGTGCCTCCTCGCAATGACGTGTTTGCTTTTGGACTTTTTTGACTGGACTCATGGATTTATGTCAAAATCCTTATGGACTATGATTTCGAGAATACTTGACCATAATCAATACATCTAAGTTCATTTCATAACCTGTTTATAATTTCTTTCAGAAATTTAGTTAGTTTTTCGAAATCATATTTTATCTTTCCGAAAAAAATAAAAAATGACAAAACCATTAAAAGGCAAACCTGCTTCAAAGCTTTCCCCTGAAAACTACATCAGGCAACGTGCACGAACGCTTCCAGTTTATAAATGTTTAGTCAACAACAATTGGCAGGAATCTAAAATGGCAAACGTTGTTATAGCACGTAAGCATGTTAATGGAAATGTAACCTTTGGGTTATATCTTGTGGATTTGCTTTGTTTAGGCGTAAAGGATACATTATTCGCCTTTAATATTCCATTACGCGAGTTTGAAGATTTTGTTTTAAGGCTGGAAGGTAAGTTTGAAGAATTAGAATTTGATAAGATTGACTATGCTTTGGCCCATAATATAGTTTATGCAGGAGTTGATTTCGCCACAGAGATTGGATTTAAACCCCATCCAGATTTTAATAAAACCACACGGTTTATACTTGAGGAGGATGATGAAAACGTTGAACTAATCGAAGTTGAATGTGGCTATAAAGGTCAGCCCGCCGTATTCATGGGTGATGAGAATAGAAAGGAATGTTTAAGTATAATCGCTCAGCTTGACCATTCAGTCGGGAAGGGTAACTATAAAGTATTTGATTTAAATAAATTAGACAAATATGAAGCAGATGAGTTGCCAGATGAGTACACCCCAGAGCAATTTGAGGAGGATAAGAAAACGTTTAAAAAAGGATTTAAAAATTTTAAGAAACTGAACTCCGACGAGTTAACTAATATGATTGAGGTTTCGGAGCGGCTTTTTTATCACCTTATTGACGATAGTAAGTTTGATGAAGAATATAATAAAATTGCCGAGAAGTTGGATATAACGGTTTTATACAATGAAATACCTGATGAGTTCTTAGGAGTTCCCACCAATACAATTACAGATGCCGATTGGGTTAAAACTACCCTGTTGGATGCTTTTAATAATTATACGGATGACGAGAAATGCAAGAAATTATACACTGATTTAATGCGCATTCATCCGGATATTCCTGCTGTAGGTGTGCTCGACCTGTTTTTATCTACAGATCTTGAAAATGATGCATATATCAAGTTACTAGAAAAGTATCGGGCAAAATTCCCGAATTACAAGTTATTCGACATCATAAAACATTACTCGGCCGTTTCGAGGGATGAAGCATTCGATGCCGAGATACTTGGTAGAGAGATAGAAATAAGCGATTTCTTTGGAGAACGGACTTCCTTATTCTGGATAGAGATGGATCATTTCACAACGCTTTATTCGTTTCTCACTCTGTTGCAGGCCGATCCCGCTCAAATAGGAGCTCTTTACGATTTCTTAAACGAGGACTATATCCCCGAGGGAGTATCGATAGCCGGAAAATCTTCTTCTCTGATCTTTATGATAGATTTTGTGAACAAAAATTTATCGGCCACTAAGCATGGATTATTCAGTAAACATAGCTCTTTCATAAACTCAAAGTAAAATACAATGGAAACGCCAATCAACCCCAAAAGCACAAAGAATGAGATTCTGGCTGCTTACGAAGCATTGCTAAAGCAAATTAAAGCCGAAAAGAAGGAGGACCAACCCAGCGAGCAAGCTACAAAAGAACGCAATATGCCTTTAAAGCATACTGATGATGTATCATTCGAAGGAATTGTTAAAAGCATTGCAGATCAAAAAATTAGCTTAACTTCCTCTCTCGATAAATTGGAAAATCAGCTTCTTGAGCGTTTTAAGCAGTTGACAGCATTGCAGGAGGCTGTGGCCAATCAGGAAAAATACTTAAATGAACTCTACTCCATAAAAGCAAATGCCGATTCGCTGGCAGCCCTTATTGAAGCGCAAAAGGTTAAAAAAATGGAATTTGAGAAAGAGTTCAGCGAATTGCAAAGATCATTCGAGGCCAAAAAGGTTGATTTTGAGCGTGAGTTAAAGGAGTATAACGATAAAACCCAGCGTGAACGTAAACGAGAGGAGGAGGAGTATCGTTACAATATCGCCATTTCCAGAAAGAAGGAAGCCGACGCTTATGAGGAAAAAAAGTTAAAACTCGATAAAGATTTGCAGGAGAAACGTGAGAGTTTTGAACGCGAGGTTAAAGAATTTGAAGCCAGCAAAGCGGAAATAGAAACGGAACTGGCAGAACTTCGTAAACGGGCAAAGGATTTCCCTCATGAACTCGAGTCGGCTGTAAAACAGGCAGAGATTAATCTGGAGCAACGCCTTCAGGTTCAGTTTTCGCATGAACGTGAACTTTCCGCCCAGAAAACAGAAAATGAACTAAAACTGCGCGATCAAACCATCACAACCCTTAAAGATAAAATAAAAGAACAGGAGCAGCTAATTAAACAACTCTCGGAAAAGGCCACCATCGCTGAGAATAGCGTAAAGGATATAGCAATTAAAGCATTGGAGAGTTCATCCAGCATAAGAGTACTCGAAAAAACAAAAGAAAGTAGGGAGTAAAACATGACAACTGCCTTATGGTTGATGGCAAATGGTTGTTCGTTGTTCGTTGTTCGTTGTTCGGAAATGTAGTTGATGGTTGATGGTTGATTGCTGATCTGATGACTTTCTCCTTTTGTCATTCCGAACGAAGTGAGGAATCTGTGTTGAAGTTGATGGTTGATGGTTAACGGTTCACGGTTAATTAG
>DFYV01000161.1 GCA_002383425.1 Bacteroidales bacterium UBA4073
AGTCAGGAGGTCTGAAATTATAGTTCATTTGCCTGCTTTAAATGAAATATTAACACAAATTTTGTAACAATTCAAAAAACTAACCGTCTTTCATTAACAATCTGATAACTAAAATAATCATGAAAAAGCTCACCATTTTTCTATTCAGCCTTTTTTTAACGATTGGTTTATCCGGACAAGTCACTGATACACTTCACAGAACAAAAATAATGACATTGGGTGTTTTTCATTTTGCCTATCATAATCTTGATGTTATTAAAACAGAAAAGAAGAACCAGATTTCAGTACTTGAAGAACCTTACCAATCAGAGATAATCGCTATCTCCAAAGCTATTGAAGAATACAATCCTACAATTATTGCTGTAGAAGTGAAACCCGAAAAACAACACAAGATTGACTCTCTGTTCTTGTTATATAAATCTGACAAATATACCTTAGGAAAAGATGAGATTGATCAGCTTGCTTTTCGACTTGGCAAAGATTTAAATTTAAATAAAATTCATTGTGTCAATGACTTTGGGAAACATTATGATAATATAGTTTCGATTTTCAACGATAGTATCCGAACATTAAAATTTGAAGATTATTTTTTTAAATCACGAGATACTATTTATGGCAAACCACCGATTGGGGAAAAAGTATCCAGTATAATTGATGAACTATATGAAAGAAACAAGCCTGATGTCATCAAAGAGAGTTTGGCCATATATTTATTAAATCCATTTAAATATGAGGAGGAACCCGGTGATTTTGTAGGTGTCGACTTTGAAACTGGAAGGTGGTTCAACAGAAACCTGAGAATATTTCGAAACATCCAAAGGATACCACATACTGCTGATGATCGAATTTTATTAATATTTGGAGCTGGGCACTTAAATCTGTTAAATATATTTTTTGATGTTTCAAATGAATTTGAACTTGTTTCACCGTTGCCATATTTAGAAAATGCGAAGAACAATTGACCAATCGTACTAACGAAATTAATCTATTTTTTATATTGCGAGATAAATTCATATATTGACTTTTAATATTGGTACAAAAACCTAACACGCATAATATGGGTAAGTTGTTTGTCATGTTTTTTGCTTTTGCTCTTACTCCCTCACTCGGCGTAGTTTTGTGCGCTGGGATTTGAGCGTAGGGTAACTACGTCGTGGCTAAAGGACAGTTTTAAACTGTTTTGCCGTAAGGCAAAGAATTTTATTTGTTAGCAGTTGTTTGCATTTTGGCAACGAGCCGTTTTTTGGTGAGTTCACAGAAGGCAAACCGCAGTTTAAGCAAGTGTAGTCAGGAGACTACACTTAGCGCAGGAGAATATACACCCATGTATAAGAAAAAGTTTACAAAAAATTAAACGTCTGCTTGACTCTTAAAAAAAACACTATATCTTTGATAATAATATGCACCTGAACAATGACAAAAAGTGCACAATACATACCAATTTGGATGGATATATGCACTTTTTGGGGTGTTGAGGTGTATGTATAAACAAGTTGGCATGCATACTATGACGATAAAACAGTATTACTACTAGAATGAAAAGAATTCGATTAACATTTTTTTTGCTATTTACTTTAGGGGTTGCTTATGCAGACATTGCTCCGAATCCTATTTTTGTTAATGGTGTAATCCCTTCCGAATCTTGTAAAATTCAAATGGTTTCAGAAACGGTAAATGCTTGGATTTATAAAGATTCTTCTATAGTCGAATGTGTTTTTCTACTTAAGAATCACTCAAAAAAAACAAGTCTTTCAATAGGTTTTCCGATTATGAGTTTTTATCACTGGAATCCACCTGAAAACTGGAAACCTGAGAAAGAAAATTTTAAAGTAAGTATAGATAATATAAAAGTTGAGCAATTCGATAGGTTTATTCCTGAATATATTCTACATGAAAATGATAGAATGAAATATATGGACTCATTGTTTTCTATATATTATAGACATACCTATGACAGTTTAAAAGCAGTATATCCTATTTGTTCGAGGAAAGATGAAAAGAACTTTTACCAACTATTCAGTAAAATATTCGATAAAATTCCAAGCGAGAAAGAGAGAATAAATCTAAAAAGGAAGTTAGAATATTTAATTGACTATCAAAAAACTCCTTGGTATTTATGGAAAATGGAGTTTGACAGTTTAGAAACAAAGACAGTTAAATTAAGATACTCTATACCTTGTGGAATTGGTTACTGGGATAGGTATCGGTACTTCAAGTACATTTTAAGTACTGGTTCTGGCTGGTATAAGGATATTGAGAAAGCAGAAGTTAATGTAGAAGTTATTGATTTTAAATTCAGCAAAATTGACTCTATTAGTCCTACAAATTATATCCTTGATAAAAAACATAACACTATTAGATGGGATATAAAAAATATTGAACCAACAATTCAGGATAATGTCTATGTTGAATATTCATTTGGTTCAAAGAAATTGAGGTATTGGTATCAAAAGAAATTCAAATTCTTTTTTTACAAGTATCTAACACCAAGAGGGTGGAGAAACAGTAGCGAAGAAAGAAAAAGATACAAAGAGAAATGTAAAGATAAGTACGCATGCCAACACGTGGTTAAGCCCACTGGGGTTGACTTGCAGACAAGAAAGTTTTTTGTAACTTAGTATAAGTTTAACGTGGGATAAGGACGCTGCAGCTAACTCCCCAGCGTGCCCAACCACGGAACCGTTGTAAGCAAGGCGAAAAAACGACACAGCATATGGATACAAATGATTTATCGCAAGAAACCCATAGGGCGATTATTGATACAGCTGAGAGTTTTCATCATGATTTGGCCTTACAATTTGGTGTACTGGCAGACGATTGTCATACAGATAATGAATATCTTGATGAATCTGAATCAATGATTAAGGAATGGCTGACTGAATGGGATTTAGAAGAAGCGATTATGGAGATCTTTTTTGATAATCCGCCAAGTAAAAAGGATTTTAAAAAGATACTTGATAAGCTACTGATAAACATCGAGGATGCAAGAAAGACCCCAATAGAAAAACGTAAATTTGACCTTTGGTAAATTTAAGCAGAATGGATATATCAGAGCAATATAAAGACTTGACAAACAAAATTAATGAGAATCTTCCTATAAGAGCATTTCCGATAAGGGAGTTGTTGCAGATTTTTCGTAAAAATGGACACCCAATTACCTTAAAGACAGAGTTGACTATTACGAGTGTTTATAATAGCGGAGATATTTCCGGGATAATGTGTATCGTTGAATTAGCTGACGGATATAAAATGGCTTGTGCATTGACTCATTTGATTTTTTCAAAGACAAATAAACTTTACACTGAGATTGCAGATTATCAAAAGAAACGAAATAAAAGAATAAAACAATTAAATTTAACTGGATTGAATTGAAAAACGCCCAGCCTACAATAAATAGGACTCTGAGCGGCGCGAAGCGCCCAGTCACGCTTTATGCGGGATTGAGCTACACCCGCCGGGTTCATGACTATGTACTTAATGACGATTTTACGATTTTTTGAAGAAAAATAGCTGAAGTGTTCCTTGACGTATTGCATGTTTTTTCGTAATCCCCCGCTTGGCGAAGTCTGCGACTTCATTATACCTAATAAGCGTTTTGCCTTCGACGAACTCGCCAAAAAACGGGAAGCAGGTTGCGCATTGGTTTTTTGTAATATACATTCAACGACTAACTTCCTCTAAAATGCAGTTACCCTGCGCTCAAATCCAAATGCACAAAACTACGCCGAGCGAGGCACAGGTTTTTGATTTTTTTGTATCTTTGAACTTATGGATAATAAAGATTTTAATAAGGATAAACTGATTGAGTATTGGATTGCTGGCTCAGATGATGATTACGAGACAATGATTGCTATGTTCGATTCAAAAAAATACAGCTGGTCCTTATTTATTGGCCATTTAATGATTGAGAAACTTTTAAAGGCATACTATGTCAATGTAAAATCGGACTATCCACCTTTTATTCACAACCTTTTGAGACTTGCCGAGAAAGCCGAATTGCATTTAACTGATGATATGAAAAAGCAACTTGTGACTATTACAGCATTTAATATCAATACCAGATACGATGATTATAAAATGAGTTTCAAGTAACAATGTACAGCTGAATTTACCATAGAGTGGATTGATAAATTAAAAGAACTAAGACAATGGATAAGGACATTGATACAAAAATAGCAAAATATCTGGATTTGATTAAGGGCAAATTCGCTGATATAGAGAGAGTATATTTATTTGGCTCGTATGCTAAAGGAAAATCAACAGAGGATAGCGATATAGACTTAGCATTGATTTTTACAAATATAGATGATTCAAAGCGATTTGATATTCAGGTACAACTTATGTTGTTGGCAGCGCAGATTGATTCAAGAATTGAACCACATCCAATTTCTCATGACGATTTTGATTCGGGAAATCCATTTGTTGTAGAAATAAAAAAGACAGGAATTGAAGTTGCAGGATAAGCCACATAAGTACAAAGCATGGTTTAAGCGTTCGTTGCAGTCATCCCTCTGCTGGGCGGTGACGGGTTCAAAGTTCAAAGTTTAAGGTTTGAGGTTCAAGGTTTGAGGTTCAGGGTTCAAAGTTAAAGTATAAAGGTTAAAGATTCAGGATTCAAAGTTTATAATTCTAAATTTTAAATTCTAAATTCAAAATCCCTGTTTTAATATCAACGAACAACTAACAACGAACAACTAACAACCATCAACCATCAACTGTTTTTCCGAACAACTAACAACCATTAACCATCATCACATCAACCAATCAGGGTTTTAAAACCCTCGTGGGAATAGTTTTGCCAATATGACTACCGAAATCGGTTAATTGCTATATTTACAAAAAATAGGCAATTATGCTGGGATTGGTCTCAAAAAGCTTGGCTGCGGTTCGAAAAGAACCAAACGAAACCACCGAAATGGTAAATCAGCTACTTTTTGGCGAACAGGTTGTGATTCTGGAAAGCTACAAGCAATGGTATAGAATAGAAAGTACGATTGATAGCTACCCCGGCTGGGTCGATTCGCGGTTATTTGAAACAGTGAATGACAGTAAGGTAGTAAAGGAACTCTCAACCTTTACAACAGCATCAACCTTAATCCAAGCCATAAAAATAAGCGACAGCACAAGGTATTTACTTAGCCCAGGTTCGATACTTTACGGACTCAAAGGGAATAGATTTAAGCTCAACGGAACTGATTTTAAGATTACTGGCGATGTGCCGAGTCCCAACGCATCTACTACATCAACAGTAATAAATACAGCCTACCAATTTTTAAATACCCCCTACTTGTGGGGTGGCAAATCGATATTTGGCATTGATTGTTCCGGGCTTATTCAAATTTGCTTTAGAACAGCAAACGTTTTTTTACCCCGCGATGCATGGCAACAGGCTCAGTGTGGGCAAACCGTTGAGTTTATCAACCATGCCCGAACGGGTGATGTAGCCTTCTTCGATAACGAGGAAGGACATATTACCCATGCTGGAATACTTATTAGTTCCAACGAAATCATTCATAGTTCCGGTTACGTTCGCACCGATCAGTTCGACCACCAGGGTATATACAACCAGCAGCTGGGTGCATACACGCACAGGATGAGAATAATTAAACGCATTCTTTAGCCTAATGGCGCTATTTTTTGCCCAACGAAGGATAAGTGAAGAATGAATAGGAATGGCAAAAAATATGACAAAATTTAGATGAAGACTGAGGAAAATTTTAAGTAAAACGATGTCAGTAATAAAACCATCAACCATCAAATTCCATGCAACATTCCCAAAAATAGTGCATTGGGTATATGTTGATTATAAAAATTGATGACGTTCCCCGTCGGGCTATCAGAAGCAGGCTGCGCCTGAGTTTTTTGTAATATACATGAGTCCGGTATAAAAAGTATGTTTTATTTTAGCAAAACAAGTTATGTTTTTAATTGTCAGAACTTTATGAACTTTCAACTTTATAAACTTTTTAGACTGAACTCATACATTCAACAACTAACTTCCGTTACCATATAGAATTTTCAGAAGAATTAACCACTCAGGCACTAAGGTCACTAAGGTTCACTAAGTGTTTCTTAGTGTACTAAGTGTCTAAGTGGTTATTAAACCTTCAAAGGTTCAAAGTTAAAAGTTTGAGATTCAAAATTAAGGATTCCAAATTTCAGGCTCAAAACCCCTGCTTTACTATCAACGAACAACTAACAACGAACAACTATCAATCAAAATCGCTTAAATTTTCATTTGACATTTGAATTTTTTTGGGGTATCTTTCAAACTCCATACTAAACCTAAAGGTATGTTAAAACATCAAATTCTCATAACGGTTGCAATTATTGCTTTAGCAATATGGATAGGATTCAAAATACGCGACAGGAAACAATCGGACAACGACGATAACCCTTTAAACGAATAGTTAGCCATGTTTACCTACCCCTATCCTCGAATGCTCGTAACTGTTGATGCTGTTGTTTTTGTTATCGACAAGCATAATACACCAACACATTTACTGCTGATAGAGCGTGGAAATGACCCCTTTAAAGGGCATTATGCGTTACCCGGAGGATTTCCCGAGATGGATGAGCTGCTTGTGCATGCTGCTACACGTGAGCTACAGGAAGAAACTGGCATAAGTGGATTAGAACTAAGGCAAATTGGCGCTTTCGACGATATCGACAGGGATCCCCGGGATAGAAACATTGCCATTGCATTTTGGGGAGTGATACGCAACGCCGTGAACCCAACTGCCGGCGACGATGCAGCAAAAGCCCAATGGTTTCCTATTAACCAGCTCCCCCCTCTGGCGTTTGACCATGCAAAAATAGTTAAGGCAGCCCTTGACTGCCTTAAAGAATGGTTCCAAACAAAAAATGGTAGATAGTTGTTCGTTGTTCGTAATACAAGGGTTTTAAATTTGGAATTTTGAATCTTTATCCTTCAACTTTTAACTTTTAACCTTTAACCTTTAACTTTTAACTTCGGCCCTCGAAATGGTTGATGGTTGGCGGTTAAATTATCATACCTGCACCTACGGTAACATTGGTTGCCTCATCAATTAGGATTAAACTACCTGTTACGCGATTCTGACGGTACGAATCGTAGAACAATGGTTTTGTAGTGCGAATCGATATACATGCAATGTCGTTCATTCCTATTGATTTGTTGCTGTAGTCTTTTTCGAGGGTGTTGAAGTCGACTTTATACTTAACCTCCTTAACCATGCAGCGCAAATCGTTTGTGGTATGCTTCAAGGCATACTTACCACCCGGAATCATCGGTTTATCGCCTAACCAGCAAACCATCAGTTCAATATCCTGGCCTTGTTTAATACCATTCTCCTCGGAAATAATCATGCACCCGCGCGAAACATCAAGGTCATCCTCTAAAATAATAGTACCTGACTGTGGTGCGGTAATTGACTCAAGGTGGTCAGTCCAGAAATCGATTCCCTTGATGGTGGTGGTGAAACCCGAAGGTAAAACCTTTACCCTATCGCCAACCCTGAATGTTCCGCTGGCCATACGGCCTGCATAACCACGGTAGTCGTGGAATTCAATGGATTGGGGACGAATAACGTACTGAACAGGAAACCGGGAATCGAGCTGATTGTAATCATTAGATATGTAAAGGTTCTCAAGTAGATACATCAGCGTAGGGCCTTGATACCAATCCATATTCTTTGAACGGTCAACCACATTATCGCCCAACAAAGCGCTTATTGGGATGAACCTTACATCGTAAAGATCGAGGTGAGTTGCAAACCCATGGAACTTTTGTTGAATGTTATCAAAAACCTCCTGCCTGAATTCGACAAGGTCCATTTTATTCACGCAAACAATAACGTGCGGAATTCGCAGCAGCGAAGCAATATAGGCATGCCTGATGGTTTGTTCAATAACCCCATGGCGTGCGTCAACAAGAATAACAGCAGCATTAGCAGTAGATGCACCGGTAACCATGTTACGTGTGTACTGCACATGACCGGGCGTATCGGCAATAATGAATTTACGTTTTGGCGTATGGAAATACCTGTAAGCCACATCGATGGTAATGCCCTGCTCGCGCTCGGCACGCAAACCATCGGTTAAAAGGGCAAGGTTAACATACTCTTCCCCTTTCTTAATGCTTGCACGTTCAATGGCCTCGAGCTGATCCTGAAAAATGGCTTTTGAATCGTACAGCAATCGTCCAATCAGGGTGCTTTTACCATCATCAACACTACCGGCTGTTGTAAAGCGTAAAAGCTCCATATCTAAGTACGAGCGTTCAATTGTTTTGTCTTCCATTGTAAAAAGTTTGTGAAGCTAAAAGTAACCTTCAATTTTTCTGTCCTCCATGGCTGCCTCGGAGCGCTTATCGTCGGCACGACCGCCGCGTTCAGTTATACGGGTGGCAGCAACCTCGCGGATAATATCCTCAACGCTATTAGCCAACGATTCAATAGCCCCCGTGCAGGTAGCATCGCCAATGGTTCGGAAACGTACAATACGCTTTTCAGTTTTTTCGGTGTCCTTCATTTTCAGGTAGGGTGTTTTGGCGTATAATACTCCATCGCGTTCAAAAACCTCACGTTCGTGGGAAAAGTAGAGTGATGGTATGGGGATATTCTCAAGCAAAATATACTGCCAAACGTCCATCTCAGTCCAGTTGCTAATAGGAAATACCCTGAAGTGTTCTCCCAAGTTTTTCCGTCCATTGAAAAGGTTCCAAAGTTCAGGTCGTTGATTTTTGGGGTCCCACTGCCCAAACTCGTCGCGGTGCGAAAAGAAACGCTCCTTGGCTCTTGCCTTTTCCTCGTCGCGACGGCCACCCCCCATGGCGCAATCAATCTTCAGCTCTTCAATGGCATCGAGCAAGGTAATGGTTTGCAGCTTATTACGACTGGCAGTATAACCGGTTTCCTCAACTACTCTCCCCTTGTCGATTGAATCCTGCACATACCTGACAATCAGCTTAACCCCTGTTTCCTGCACAAGCCAATCGCGGAAATCGAGAGTTTCCTGAAAGTTATGACCCGTATCGATATGCATCAAAGGGAAAGGGACTTTAGCGGGATAAAAAGCCTTTCGGGCCATGTGGAACATTACTATGGAATCTTTTCCCCCGCTAAAAAGCATTACAGGATTCTCAAATTGTGATACCACCTCGCGGATAACATATATTGCTTCCGACTCAAGCTCGCGCAGGTGGTTTATTGGCACTTTTTTACTCATATCTATATTTTTTCAAAATCAATACATTAAACATCGCACCATTTCAGGAAATGGGAATAAAGTGCATCGGCTGCTTCGTTCACGTTTAGCTCAGCTGTGCTCAAATGCAAGTTGGGATGTAGGGGATTTTCATACCTATCGGATATCCCTGTAAAATTTAAAAGCAAACCGTTCATCGCTTTACTATAGTTTCCTTTAAAATCGCGCGATTGGCAGACCTCCACCGGGGCATCGGTAAATACCTCGTAAAATGAATTTTCACCAACAACCGACCTTGCCATTTGGCGCATCGATTGCAGGGGCGAAACAAAGCAGCAAATTGAGACCACACCCTGTGAGTTGAGTAGCTTGGCCACATTGGCCACCCTACGAATGTTTTCAGTCCTATCAGCTTCACTGTATCCCAAATCGGCACATAAGCCACTTCGTACCTCATCGCCATCGAGCAACACCACAGGAATGTTTAGCTGCCGAATCTTACCCTGTAATACTTTTCCCAGCGTAGTTTTACCCGAAGCTGGCAAACCGGTAAGCCAAATGGTAATAGGTCGTTGTAAATTCATCAAATAACCTACCTCATATCAATAACTTCAACTCCCTTGTGCTTATCTACATCGAATATGAACCTATCGGCACGTAAAGGAATATTTGATTTGAAGCTCTTTATTTGAATGATGTAATTATTACCGTCCTTCCCCTGATAGCGAATAAGGAAGGGCTCAAAGGTGTAGGCATCAAACTGTATTTTTACCGATGAGTATGGCAAATTCAAATCGCGCGGGAAAAAATCGACCTCGTGTAATACCCTACTTTTTCCCTTTTGCTGCCCAATGTACTTAAACTTAAAGTTCTTATCGTAATCCTTAAACAGTGTAGTGGGGTCGTCCAGAAAGCCATTTTCACTCATATCCATTCTTGATATGGTTACCTCTTTAGCCTCTTTAATGTATTGCCATTTGGTTTGGCCATCGGAGTAAACCTCCATGCCCATAAGGTCAAGGTAGAACATCTTCCCTTTTGCAAGTATTTTACCCTGATGTGTATCGGTTATATGCTCTTGCAGGTTTTCGAGAGTGAAGGTGAATAAGGCCGACAGAGATTCTAATCCCTGCATTTTACTGCTAAAATCCTTAACAATATCTTCAGGCTTAACAGACTGACCTAATGACACAAGCGATGATAAAATAAGAAGCAAACTCAAAAATTGTTTCATTCTTCCAAATATTAATTCGTGCAAAAATACAAAATAGAAACTAAACTTCCGATAAAGTATTCAAAATGCGTTCCAATGATACCTCGTCAACTATTAAAACCTGACGGGATTTGCTCCCCTCGGCAGGGCCAACAATACCTGCAGCTTCCAGCTGGTCCATAATGCGACCTGCACGGTTATATCCAATGGAAAACTTACGTTGAATTAGCGATGTTGAGCCTGATTGGGTTTGCACTACCAGGCGAGCAGCATCCTCAAAAAGTTCATCACGTCTTTTTAAATCGATATCGGCAAGACCTTCCTGGCCTTCGGGGACAAACTCCGGTAACTCATAGGCATTTGGGTAACCAGGCTGATTCCCAATAAAATCAGTAATGCGTTCAATTTCAGGAATATCGACAAATGCACACTGAACGCGCACCAAATCGCTGCCGGCCGATACCAGCATATCGCCCCTTCCGATTAGGTTATTCGCCCCAGGTGTATCGAGTATTGTACGGGAATCGACCATTGAAGAAACCCTGAAAGCTACTCGTGCCGGGAAGTTTGCCTTTATAACGCCCGTAATGATATTGGTTGATGGGCGTTGGGTGGCTATGATAAGGTGAATACCGATGGCCCTGGCTTTCTGGGCAAGACGGCCCAGCGGCATTTCGATCTCGCGGCCAGCCGTCATAATCAAATCGGCAAACTCATCGATTATTACCACAATATATGGTAAATACCTATGCCCATTGTTGGGGTTGAGCCGTCGGGCCACAAACTTCTGATTATACTCCTTGATTGTACGAACCTTAGCCATGTTCAAAAGTTTGTACCGGTCTTCCATCTCAACACTAAGCGAATTCAGCGTATAAATCACCTTTTGGGTATCGGTTATTATGGCTTCTGCCGAATCGGGCAATTTTGCCAGGAAATGACGCTCCAGCTTATTGTATAAGGTTAGCTCAACCATTTTAGGGTCAACAAGCACAAACTTAATCTCTGCCGGATGCTTTTTGTAAAGCAATGACGTTATTATTGCGTTTAGGCCTACCGATTTACCTTGTCCTGTGGCACCTGCAACAAGCAAGTGGGGTAACCTGGTAAGGTCAAGTATGAAAATCTCGTTCGAGATTGTTTTACCTAAAGCGATTGCCAAATCGTACTTACACTCCTGAAACTTTTGCGACTTAATGATAGAGTGCATCGATACCACTTCGGGATTTTGGTTGGGCACCTCTATGCCAATAGTTCCCTTTCCGGGAATAGGGGCTATTATTCGTATTCCCAATGCCGATAGGCTAAGCGCAATGTCGTCTTCCAGACTTTTTATCTTGCTGATTCTAACCCCCGGTGCAGGAACAATCTCGTACAGAGTAACCGTTGGGCCAATGGTGGCTTTTATCTTGTCAATCTGAATTTTATAATGTGATAGGGTTTCCACAATCTTATTCTTGTTCTCAACAAGCATCTCATTGGTTACCGGTGATTCTGTGTTCTTGTAATCTTCGAGAAGTTCGACCAGCGGTTTTTGGTAATTCGAGAGTTCCAGGGTTGGATCATATAGCTCCAGCCCATTTATATCGGAAATGGTTAACTCTTTTTCCCTGTTACGTTCAATGGTGAAGTTCGCATCAATATGCGATTCTGAAGCAGTTTTGGTTTTACCCAAATCAGAATTTCCCGAAGGGATATCGAAATTCAGCTCAATTCCCGAATTATCGGTTAACTCAGAATCATCATCATAGTCATCATTACCATCGAAAATTTCACTCTCTGCTATATTGGGTTCAGGATTTTCGGTTTGAATGGCACCGTTAGCCTCTGCTTTAGTCCTTCCCTCGCCATGCTTACCCGAGGCCACAACACCTTTTACGGTGTTGAACAGGTAAAACGTACCGCTTTGAAAATGGTAAAGCGATTTGGGAAGTATGTAGATGATATACGAAATAACAATGATTAAAACCAGAAAAGCTGCTCCAATCTTACCTATAATTGACGATAACCACTCCGAAAGATAAAGTCCGTGAGCACCACCTAACCCGCTACCTAAGTAACCGCCAGAATCTTTAAATAAAAAACCCAAGGTAAGTGAACCAACCAGAATTCCAAGTAGTACCTTAAAGATAAATTTAATAATTCTACGTCTGATGAACTTTAGCAGCTTAAGTCCCCATACAATAAAGATGAAAGGGAAAGCTAATGCCGATACGCCAAACCAATGATTTATAAATTGGTTCGACAGCGATGCCCCCAGTTTACCCCCCCAGTTTCCAATTCGTTGCTCAACTGACGAAAAGATTGAAACCCATTCAATGCTTTGATCAATCTTCCATGTAAAGAGAAATGAAAGAAATGAGAGTAAAAAGTAAAAGCCTAAAAGGATTAGGAAAAGCCCTACAGTAAACCTAATTCGTTCATCCTTAACTAAGGACTCATCACTATCATCCTTTATCCCCGATTCCTCAACGTCAATATCTTTTCCCTTTTTTACCATAAAACAAAATCGATGTAAAACCCTGCAAAGTTAAGATGAATAAATTTATCGACACACCTATTGCTGAAGCAAATAGATAAGATCGGTCATAGTTTGATAATCAACCTTCTTGTAATCGGCGGGAATGTTAAATGCGTAGCTATCAACTTTAGTTTCAGTAATCGATAGTGCCTTTAGCTTCATATCATACCTATTAAAACGCAGGCTAAAGCCAAGCATTACTCCATCTATATTTTCGAAGGGTGTGTTCATGTTTGGGTTTTCAATATTTATTTCATTTGTGTAGATGATTTCAAACTTACTGTCCTGATTACCGTCAAAGTACCCCATTGCCCTTTTACACCTGTAACCCAGAAATTCGCAATCGTTTACCAATGTATCGATTATAACCTTTGGCATTCGTGCATACATGGCAGGATATTGACCATTAACGTAAGGCTCACTATGGTAAAGTTTTTTATCAAAAACCTTTAGTAAGGTGGAAAACTCCCTTTTGCCTGGTTGACTAATAATTGATATGGTAACCGCACCCGACAGGGCATCAATGGTATTAATAGTATTGTTATTGCAAAAACGTACAGTTAGTGAGCTTGGAAGAAGCTTTTTATCAATCGTGCAAAGGATTAAAGAATCATACTCAATGCCGTACACTATTTGTCCTTCGTTAATCACCTTAGGTTGTTTAGGCTCACAGCTACTAACTGTAAGAAGTATAACCGTTACCCCTGTAAGTAGGCTTAAATGTTTGCTCATCAATGGTTTGATTCAAGTTAATAACCTATAAAAGTAGAAAATGTTTTTCGGTATTGCAAAAGTTTAACGCATTAGCCAAAGTAACACCGAAAATAGAACAAAAACATGTTTTTAAACATATCGATAATCAGTTGAGCAATTGTATTACATCAAGAGTATTTTTATTAGGATTGCAAAAAATAGTTAGCTTTGTATCTTCAAGTTGAATTTTATTTAAATTACTGTTTATGAATAAGTTAGCAGTTGTAGCATTAGGCGGGAACGCCCTCTTGCGTGGAAATCAGGTGGGAACCATCGATGAGCAAGAACAAAACACCACCGACACCTTGGAGAACCTCATTTACCTCATTAAGGAAGGATATAACCTGGTAATAAGCCATGGCAATGGTCCACAGGTTGGAAACATTCTTATGCGGAATGATGCCGGTGAGCAGCTTTACGGCATTCCACAAATGCCCCTCGATATTTGCGTTGCCGACTCCCAGGGCGGTATTGGGTATATGATTGAGCGCATGCTCAGGAATGTGCTTCGCAAGCATGGCATCGACCGTGAAGTTTGCTGCCTGGTAACGCCAGTTATAGTCGATCGCAACGATCCCGCATTTACCAATCCTACCAAACGGGTTGGACGTATTTACGATAAAGCACAAGCCGATGCATTGGCTGCCGAAAAGGGTTGGATTTTTAAAGAGGAAGTTAAAGATACTGGCAGAGGCTGGCGCCGTGTAGTGCCATCGCCAACTCCCAAGGGCATTCTGAATATAAAGGTGATTGACCAGCTGGTACGCCAGGGCATCATCGTTATAGCTTCCGGGGGAGGTGGTGTGCCCGTGTATATCGATGAAGAGAAAAACATCAGGCCCGCCGAAGCTGTGATCGACAAAGATTCGGCTTCAGCCCTTATGGCTGCCGAAATCAAGGCCGATGAGTTCTACATCTTAACCGATGTACCCTACGTTTACCTAAACTACAAGAAACCCAATGAACAAAAAATCGAATTCCTCAACTACGCCGATACCATGAAATACATTGAGCAGGGTATGTTCGGCGAAGGTAATATGGCTCCAAAAATACGTGCCTGCCTGAACTTTATTGAACGCGGAGGGAAAATGAGCGTAATCACTGAAGCCACCAAACTTGAGGATATGTCGTATGGTACAAAAATTACAATGGAGTACGAAGATTAATCACTTGTAAAACCTAAAAATATAAAGCTATGTCGTTTAACTTACGTAATCGCAGCTTTTTAAAGTTGCTCGATTTCACTCCAAAGGAGATTCAGTTCTTACTTGATCTTTCGGCCAATTTAAAAAAGGCCAAGTACGCCGGTACTGAGCAGCAAAGGTTAAAAGGGAAAAATATTGTAATCCTATTTGAAAAGGATTCAACCCGAACCCGTTGTGCATTCGAAGTTGCTGCCTTGGACCAAGGGGCGCATGTAACCTATATTGGCCCCTCAGGCTCGCAAATGGGTAAAAAGGAATCAATGAAGGATACTGCACGTGTACTCGGTCGCATGTACGATGGCATTGAGTACCGTGGGTTCTCGCAGGAAATTGTTGAAACCCTTGCCAAATATGCAGGGGTACCCGTTTGGAATGGTCTAACCAATGAGTTTCACCCAACCCAAATCCTTGCCGATTTCCTGACCATGAGCGAGCATAGCAGTAAGCCTTTAAACGAGGTTAAGTTCTGTTACCTTGGCGATGCCCGAAACAACATGGGAAACTCGTTGATGGTTGGGGCTGCTAAAATGGGCATGGATTTCAGAGCCTGTGCACCAAAAGCTTACTGGCCAAACGAGGAGCTTGTTAAAACCTGCCTTGAAATTGCCAAAACAACCGGGGCCAAAATCACCCTTACCGATAAAATAGAAGAAGGTGTTAGTGGCTGCGATTTCCTTTACACCGACGTATGGGTATCGATGGGTGAACCCGATTCCGTGTGGGAAGAACGTATCAAACTCCTGAAGCCCTACCAGGTTAACTGCAAGGTTATGGAGATGACTGGCAATCCAAATTGCAAATTTATGCACTGTTTACCTGCATTTCACAATCGTGAAACAGCTGTTGGCGAAGAAATCTTCAAAAAGTTTGGGCTTGAAGCAATGGAGGTTACCGATGATGTTTTTGAATCGGACGCCTCAATTGTATTTGATGAAGCCGAAAACCGCGTACATACAATTAAAGCCGTAATGGTTGCCACATTAGGCCAGTAACTGTTGCAAATTTTTTTAAAAGCAGCTTTTAAAAAAAGCTGCTTTTTTTTTGCATTTTTTAATACTAAACCATATATTTAGTTGAATTTTTAAAACTCAGCTATTATGATGATTTACATTGGAAATATTGCCTATTCAATGACCGCTGATGAGTTGAAAGAGCTTTGCACGCCTTTTGGCAATGTGGTTTCAGCAAAAATCATTACCGATCGCGCAACAGGAAAATCAAAAGGTTACGGTTTTGTTGAGTTCGACAATGAAGAATCAGCTTTGAAAGCCATCAAAGAGCTTAACGACTCACAAGTTAAGGGACGCAGCATCAAGGTTAACAGCGCTTTTCGTAAAGCCGAACAAGATCAGGAAAGCAAAGAAAATAAGGATGATTCAAAACCTAAAGTTTAAGCTTTATAGACTGGAAATAATAAAGTAAGCTATTATTCCCACGGTAATTAGTTTTACTCCTACCCCCAAAGTAAAACCAAGTAATGATCCAATTGCAGAGTACCATGGATTGTTATTTAAGTTTCTGCTGCGGGCACGTTTCATTATCTCGCCCACTAACGCTCCCAGAAAAGGGCCTACTATTACACCAATTGGGCCTAATACTATTACACCAATTATCAAGCCTATTACTGTTCCCCATGCACCCCAATTGCTTCCACCCATTTTTTTGGCTATCCATGCTGGAAAGATGTAATCAAGCAAGGTTGCTAAAATTGTTACTACGGCCATTACTATAATGGTTTTCCAGCTCAACGAACTCATGGTTGTAAACTTGATTAGTAACAGCCCCAACCAAGCCAAAGGAGGCCCAGGTATTACGGGCAATATACAACCTACCAATCCCACTAACACTAATACAATCGAAAATGCCACCAAAAAATAGTCAATCAACATTTACTTTTTTCTGCTTTATTGATAACTTTGGTAAATATAACGGAAAAACATTTTTAAGTAGTATATTAGTGAGCCCAGTCTAAAAAGTTTATAGGCGTGAGACGTTAAACGTTAGGCATAGGGTATATCTATAAATGTTTGAATATAAGTAATTTGCATTTCTGACGTTAATTACAAGATCCGTCATTTCTAATAAAATTTGGCTTTTTAGATTGGAATCATTAATGATAAATGACTTATGTCTAAAAACTAAATCTAATAAAATTTTAAACAGATAAAAAGGGAACCGCAAAGAACGCTAAGTTTTTACGCAAAGACCCCCGATACGCTTCGCTACGGGGCAGGCGGGGCAGGCGCAATGAGAAAAACTCTGCGACCTTTGCGGCTCCTTTGCGACCTTTGCGGTTAAAAAAAAATGAGCCCAGTCTAAAAAGTTCATAGACATAAGGCATATGGTAAATTTATAAATATTTGAAATTAAACGCTTTGTATTTCTGACATTATTTATGAGAACCATCATTCTGAAAAAAATGGCTTTTTAGGCTGAACTCATTAGTAAAACATTAAAAAATCGCTAACCATAAAAATATGATATTAGGCAATGCTAAAACTATAACGTGGACAACAGAGAGTTAACAGGCAATTTGGCAAAACTTGAATTTTATGAAAACCATTGCAATAACAGTAAAAGGTAAAGTACAAGGGGTGGGCTTTAGATTCTGGGTACTGCGCCATGCCAGAGAAATTGGAGTAAGTGGTTTTGTAAAAAACTTATACAACGGTAATGTTTACATTGAGGCCTGTGGCACAACCAACCAGCTTGAACTTTTGGTATCGATGTGTAGCAAAGGTCCGGTAAATTCAAGGGTTGAAAGTGTTCAGGTGGAAACCATAGAAGATGCCCCACACTTTCACGATTTCCAAATAGTACAATAGCAAACCACAATGATAATCCCATTCAACCATGAAACTAATTAACTTTCACACGCATAAACCACAGTTCAACAGTAATAGTATTTGCATAGTACCATTCAACGTTGATAATTTTAAAGTCGGTGATTCGTTTCAGTATGGCACTATAGGAATTCATCCGTGGAAAACCGACAACAGTGAAGTTGACTTATGGCTTGAGGAACTTAAAAATCTTTTAAAACAAAAAACTTTTATTGGTATTGGTGAAATTGGACTGGATAGGTTAAAAGGTGCACCCCTTGATGCACAAATTTCCATTTTTGAGAAGGAATTTGACATTGCAACCGAAGTTGATAAGCCCATAATAATTCACTGCGTTAGGTGCTGGAGCGAGGTTATGGCAATCCTTTCAATACCAAAATACCGTAACCTGACCAAAGCCATTCATGGCTTCAGGGCAAAACCCGAAATTGTCAAAAGCCTCATTGAGAAAGGCTTTTACATCTCCTTTGGCACATCGATAATACATTCAACGCCTGAACTTGCCGAAGCGGTAACCATAGTTCCAAAAAGTAGGCTCTTCCTTGAGACTGACGATACCGAAACACATATTTTCGATGTTTACGATGCCGCTGCCGATATTCTGGATACCACCATCGAAGAGCTGGTCAACATTACAAGCCAAAACTTCAGCACATTTTTTGGGAGTAATTTACCATAATCGTCTTGTATTCACAAGGTCTCAATTTATCGGAATTTCCCGAAGGGCAAGATAGTCGCTTCGCTCCATATAAATTTAGAAGTTAGAAGTTAGAAGTTAGTCCCTCATTATCGGNNCCAAGAAAAATAACTGGAAGTTATATAAGAGAAGTTAGAATGTTTAGTATTTCTTTTAAAATTATCCGTCTTCTAATTTCTACCTTCTAATTTCATTTTACATTGCGCCATTGCGCATAACTATTCTCCTATATGCCCCAACTTTTTGACTGTATGATTGCCTTAGTGGTTATTAGGGATTTACTTAACGATTAACAGGATGGACGAACCATTCGCCGTTAACCGATTTTATTTCAGGAAAGTTAATATTATTGGCATTTAAAAAGTTTCGGGTATCGCTAACAAAAACCCTGAATGCTGAATCGCTTACCGCTGTTAACAGTTCATTACTTCTTTCTTCATACACATCAACCGGGAAAACCTTATACTTTCGCTTACCATTCAAAAAGAAAGTATCGACCCAAATAGGCACGTAACCGGCATGTAAAACTTCAACCTGATCATTACCCTTTTTCAACTCAATAAACGCAACAACACCCCCATCACAGTACCTGCGACGTTGATTAGAAACAAAGTTACCAAGCGAATAAACAACCAACCGGTAGTCGTTATCCAATTGACTTAGTTCAGCAGGTTGAACCACATGAGGATGCGAGCCAATAATAATTCTAACGCCCCTATCATGTAACCACTTTGCCAGATTTTTTTGCTGTGTATTAGGAAAGCGCTCATACTCATTACCCCAATGAATAAAAACAACAATATCATCAACCCCTTTAGCTTTGGCCCCGGCAATATCCTTACCCATGCTAACCGTGTCAATCAAATTGACAATGTAGGGACCTGGAACTGGAATGCCATTGGTTCCATAGGTATAGTTAAGTAATGCAATCCGAATACCATTCTTCTCGAGCATCAATGGGTTACGCAATGCTCTATCGGCGGAATCGAGGAAAATTCCAGTAAATTTTATTTTTTTGGAATTGAGTACATCAACGGTTCTTTTAATGCCTGCACCTCCCCTATCGACAGAGTGGTTATTGGCAGTTACCAGTACATTAACCCCGGCAGCCATCAACCCATCCACAAGCTCATCGGGTGAGCTAAACTGCGGATAACCAGAGTAGGGTTTTCCCCCCAGAGTTACCTCCAGATTTGCAATGGAGTAATCAACAGCCGAAAGTATGGGTTTTAACTCAGCAAACACATCAACATAGTTGTACTTGCCTGTTGCACTATCGAATGCCGACTGAATTTGGGGCGAATGCCCCATAACATCGCCAATGAATGCCAGTCGTATTGTGCTATCGGTTTGGGCGAATACAAAATGCACCCATAAAAACACCGCAACAGTAAGTATAGCTCTCATGGTTACTTGATTTTTTACAATGATGAGTTCAGTCTAAAAAGTTTATAAAGTTGAAAGTTCATAAAGTTATAACATTGAATATAAGGGTTATATGTTAATTTCACAACGTTTTCAAAATGCTGACAATTAAAAACATAGCTTGTTTTGCTAAAATAAAACATGCTTTTTATACCGGACTCAATGATAAAAAAATTTAAAACTTCAAAAAAGGGTACCCATTACGGATACCCCTTTTAAAACCTTACATTAGGAATTACTCCTGTGATTCGGAAGTCATAACAACCTCAACAACATTACCCTGTCCAAAAACTTTACCGGCAAATTCTTTTACGGCCTTTACATCAACGGCCTTTACCATTTCGGCGTAATTATTGTTGAAATCAATGCCATCCTCGTATTTTGCCCTTATTACATTTGTCCAGTATGTATTTTCACGCTGGTTCTGCTCAAACTCCTTAAGCATGTACTCCTTAGTTTTGTTAAGATCGTCGGCTAAAGGCCCATCATTCTTAATCTTTTCAATCTCGGAGTAAACAATACCAATTAGCTTATCGCGCAACTTTGGATCGGTATCGAACTGAATTTGAACGACAAATGAGTTAACAGGAAATTTACGTAATGCTACCCTTACCCCAACACCGTAGCTACCGCCTTCTTTCTCGCGAATTTCTTCTAAGTAGCGGGTACGTAAAATTGAAGTTAGATAATCGGCCAGAATATCATTCATCACGGTATAATCAATTTCACCAGTAAAACCAACGAAAACCGATGATTTAGCTGTTTGCATTGGCTTCGTAAAGTAGTTCTCCACTTTCCCTTTTGGTGGTCTTACACCATTGTCCTTGGCAACATCCTTACGTTTAACTGTAGGTAAAGCACCAAGGTATTTCTCAACTAAAGGTTTAATCTCAACAGGGCTAACATTGCCGGTGAAAACAAAGGTGAAGTCCGATGCATCGGCAAAACGTTCCTGGTAGAATTTGATACTCTTACCAAAATCGACCTTTTTTAAATAATCTAAATTCAAAGGCATAACGCGAGGGTTATGGTTTGCAAGCGCCACGGTAATACTATCGCGGAAAGCCATTCGGGGATCAGCGGCTGCATTAGCCATAAAAGCTTTCATACGTCCCATGTAAGTGTTGAAGTTTTCCTCATCGGCTCGGGGCGAGGTCATATATAGGTAAATGAGCTGAAGTAAGGTTTCGAAATCCTTGGGCGAAGCTTCGCCGCTAAATCCTTCGTAATCTTCCCCGATAACCGGACGAACATTTACCATTTTTCCGGCGAGTAACTTTTCAAGATCAGAGCTGGTAAATTCTCCTACCCCTGCACTGGTAACAATTTCGGTAGCCATGCTTGCAGAGGGTAGCTCATCGATGGTGGCAAGCGAGGTACCACCTGCACTGAAAGCCTCAACCACTACCTGATCGTCCTTAAAGTCGGTTTGTTTAACAACTACCCTAACTCCATTGGATAGTATCCACTCTGTTGTTCCAAAAATGTTATTGGGTTTCTCCTTTTTAACCTTACCGGGATTTGCAACCTGTTCAACTAATGGTTTTGTTATAACCTTGTCAACGTAAGTCTCAACATTTTCAGCTTTAACTTCCTGTAAGGCAGCCAGTAACTGCTCCTGAGTGGGAACAACCATGCCTTCCTGTTGGGGAGCCATAAGCGAGATGATAATATTTTTATCGGTGATAAGCTGCTTAGCCACAGCATTTATTTCATCAATGCTAATGGTTGGCATAATCTGCTGGGCAAACAGGAACTCGAACTCAATGCCAGGCATGGGTTCTCCCCTGAGAAAGTGGTCAATACACTCCCAAACATACTTTTCATTTTTCTGCTTATCCTTCTCCGTAAGCTGATTCTCCAGTGAGCGCATGTAATCGGACTTAGCCCTATCGAGTTCCGATGCGTTAAAACCAAAGCGTTTTGCCCGCTCTGCCTCACGAATAATACCTTTAACACCGTCTAACATGTTATCGGGCCGGGGGGCAGCGAAAAATGCGAAGGCATCCTTGGTACGAACAAGGTTGAAATAGCCCGAAGCACCAAAAACAAATGGAGGATTAGGTTTCTGTACAAGCTCGTTAAGACGCGAAGTAATCATTGACGATATGAGTTCCCTAACCATATCGTTGCGAAAGTATTCAATAGTTTTGTCCTCTTTAGGTGTGGCCGGGTTTTTAAAGTACAGGTAAACCATTGCGTTACGAGCCTCAGGATCGGTTGCAACGCCTATAAGCGGTTCATCATTATCGGGTAACTCATAGAATGGGCGTGGAGCTGGGTTAACGGGTGCAGGAATATCGGCAAATAACGACTTTACCTTAGTCTCAATCTGTTCAACATCGATATCGCCAACAATAACTATCGATTGTAAATCGGGACGATACCACTTGTTATAGTAGTCAACCAGCTCCTGATGCTTAAAGTTATTTATTACATTAATATCGCCAATTACATCACGCTCGGCGTACTTCGAGCCCTTGTAAATAACAGGCATGAGCTGTTTGTACATTCGGCGTTCAGCATTCCGACCGGTACGCCATTCCTCGCGGATTACCCCGCGTTCCGATTCAATTTCCTCGGGTAGCAATGAAATAAAGTGTGACCAGTCGTGTAGTACCAGCAAAGCGCTATCGATAATTCCTTCGCGGATGGTTGGAACATCTGAAAGGTAGTAAACAGTCTCATCAACCGATGTGAAAGCGTTAATATTATAACCGAATTTAACGCCAACCGTTTCAAAGTAGCTGATGATTCCCTTTCCGGGAAAATTCTTTGTTCCATTAAATGCCATGTGCTCAAGGAAATGGGCTAAGCCATTCTGGCTGTCCTCTTCAAGAATAGCGCCTACATTCTGAGCAATGTAAAATTCAGCACGTTGTTTAGGTTCGGTATTCCTACGGATGTAGTAGGTTAATCCATTTTCCAATTTACCATACCGAACATTTGGATCAACCGGCACCGGAGTATTCCAGTTAGGTTGGCTTATTGCCTGTATTCCTGTTAATACAAGCAGTGAAAGCGTAAATAAAAAACCTTTTCTATTTATCATAACATTTAAGAGTTTATAGATTAATTACTAAAATTTAGTCAAAGTTATAGTTTTACTGAAAATATAAAAGATATTTTGGCTATTTTAACATTTATTTGTAACCCTATGATATTTTAAAATGTATAAAGTTTGATATATGAAAAAGATTTTTTCACGGGTAGTCATTACCCTATCCCTTGTAAGTTTATTTACCGATATAGCAAGCGAGATGCTTTATCCGGTTATGCCAATTTACCTCAAATCAATAGGTTTTACAGCATTACTGATAGGAATACTCGAGGGCATAGCCGAAGCTACCGCTGGTTTAAGCAAAGGTTACTTTGGGGAACTATCGGATAGGATAGGAAAACGGGTTATTTTCATTCGGTGGGGTTACTTACTCAGCGCCCTGTCAAAACCCGCCATGGCCATTAGCAAATGGCCTGTATGGATTTTTTTGGCACGAACTTCCGATCGTTTGGGTAAAGGGCTAAGAACGAGCGCCCGTGATGCCCTTCTCAGCGATGAATCGACACCAGAGACCCGTGGTAAAGTTTTTGGGTTCCACAGAGCCATGGACACTCTGGGCGCTGCCATTGGACCCTCCATTGCCTTGCTGTTATTATGGCTATTTCCCGGCAACTATGTATATATTTTTTTAATAACCGCCATACCAGGGATTGCTGCCGTTTCGCTCACATTATTGCTCAAGGAAAAGAAAAAGGAAAATACCACTGCTACCACTAAAAATAGTATTTCGCTACTCTCATTCCTGAAGTACTGGAAACAATCGCCTTTAAATTACAGGCATATTGTGGTAGGGCTTATCATTTTCACCCTAATAAATAGCTCCGACGCATTTCTGTTACTTAAGGCAAAAGAAGCAGGAGCTTCCGATACCATGGTTATTGGGTTTTACATCTTTTATAACCTTGCCTATGCATTGCTCTCATACCCAATGGGTTGGCTTTCGGATAAAATTGGGATGAAAAAAATGGTTCTCTTTGGTATAACCATATTCACCATCACCTACATGGGTTTTGCTTATGCTTCGCAGCTTAAAGTTTTTATGATGCTTTTCGGGCTTTACTCCCTATACGCGGCAGCAACCGAAGGAGTAATTAAAGCCTGGCTGGCCAATAATCTACCTAAAACTAAAACAGCAACAGGTATAGGGCTATACAACAGCCTTCAAAGTATTGCTACGCTTCTGGCTAGCAGTTTAGCCGGCTTGATTTGGGTTGAGGCTGGTTCATCTACCATATTTATCATAAGCGCTATAGGTGGAGCTATTTCCTTTATATACCTATTTGTATTTACACGAACCAAAGCGATGGCTCAAGACAAAATGCAAAGCGCAAATTGAAATTAGAAGGCAGAGGAAGTTAGAGGAAGTTAGAGGAAGTTAGAAATTACTAATTATAAATTACGAATTACGAATTACGAATTAAGAATTACGAATTTGAGCTCATAAAGTTAAAAGGTAAAAGGCATTAGAAATTACTAATTATAAATTACGAATTAAGAATTAAGAATTAAGAATTACGAATTTGAGCTCATAAAGTTAAAAGGTAAAAAGCATTGATAAACTCTAAATTCAAAATTTAAAACAATCTGATGTAAAAGAAGGCAAAATAAGTTTTGATATTCTGATTTTGGATTTAGAAATTGTTTAGGATTTATTGCTTAGAATTTAGGATTTTTAGAAGAAATTGATGAATGTTGATTAATGAACAAAAAACTTCTTAATTCTAACTTCTAAAGTCTAACGTTTAACCTTTAACTTTTAACTTTTAACTTTACGTAAATACAAGCCGCTAACGCAACCTGTTAATTGAACGTATAAGAGCCTCGTCGCGAGCTATAGCCCTAAGGGCAAGAAAGTTTAGAATGGCCGAAATAAGGGGAAATATAAATACAATGCTGTATTGCGGTTTTGAATTTAGATTCTGTCCATAAGCATAAACAATATAGTACATTACTCCCTGAAGACCAACCAGCATTATAACCGACAGAATGCATAAACGGATTTGAAGAATCCGCCTACGGTAAAGGAAAATTGTGACAAGGCTGATAAGTATAACCAGCAAAATAAAGCCCAGCAAAAACCAGAGGCTTTGGACCTTTTCAACAACAGCATTGTCAACCTTACTCAGACCAAATACACTTAATGAATACTTAACCATTTGGGGTTCTATAACGAAAGTTGCAAATGGGGTAGCTACCAGTATTGCAAGCAGTATAACTGTGAAAAGTAGGAAGAGACTCTGGATGCGTTGTATCATAGCTGTTGATTTTTTATGCAAATTTACCAATAAATGAGATTTTGGAAGCTAAAACTTTTAAAATAATGTTGATTTAAACTAAACCTTTGCTATAATTGCAAAAATAAAACGTATGAATCATGAGAGTGATAGAATCTTCAGAGCTTATAATTAATTCCGATGGAACTATTTTTCACCTGCATCTGAAACCTGAGGATATTTCGGATAAAGTGATTCTGGTAGGCGATCCCGGAAGAGTTGAAACAGTTGCAAGTTTTTTCGATAGCAAAGAAGTATCGGTATCGAACCGGGAATTCAAAACAATTACCGGAACATATAAAGGTAACCGCATAACGGTAATTTCGACTGGCATAGGTACCGATAATATCGACATTGTAGTGAACGAACTAGATGCTCTGGTAAATATCGACCTAAAAACCAGAACCGAAAAGCCCGAAAAGAAAAAATTAACCATGGTTAGGCTTGGCACCTCCGGGGCTCTGCAACCCGAAATTGACCTGGGCAGCTTTGTGATGACTGAGATTAGCATAGGCTTCGATGGGTTGCTAAACTTTTACGCCAATCGCAATAGTATTAGTGACCTTGAGATGGAAGAGGCTTTCCTTAAGCACACCAGCTGGAATCCACAATGCGCCAAGCCATACTTCTGCAAATCGTCGGCTAAACTTGTTGAGCTTTTTTCCGATTTTACCATACAGGGAGTAACCATATCGGCGCCAGGATTCTATGGCCCTCAGGGACGTGTACTCCGCCTACCCTTAGCGGATCCAATGCTCAACGATAAAATAGTCGATTTTAGCTACAAAGGCCGAAAAATAACCAACTTTGAGATGGAAAGCTCAGCAATTAATGGGTTATCGCTCTTGCTTGGCCACGATGCTATTACAATATGTACTATCATTGCCAATAGGGTAATTAAAGATGCTACTAAGGACTATAGCCCCTACATAAACACCTTAACTCAAAAAACGCTCGATAAACTTGCAACCTTATAATAGTAAAACTTTGGATATCAGGTATATAAAATCGCTAATCGCCCTTCTCGACGATCCCGATGCCAACGTATTTACAACTGTGGCCGAAAAAATCATTAAGGAGGGCAATGAGGTAATTCCAATTCTTGAGAATATCTGGGAAAAATCGTCCGATACGCTTTTACAATCAAGAATTGAAGATATAATTGATTCCATTCAGTACAACTACCTGGCCAAAGAGTTCCAGGAATGGGCTAAATCGCCCGAAATGGATTTACTGCAGGGTGCAATACTCGTAGCTAAAATCCAATATCCCGACCTGAACTCCAAGCCAATTGATGATGAAGTGGAAAGGATAAGGCGCGATGTATGGCTTGAGCTTAATAACAGCCTTACCGCTCTGGAAAAGGTAAAAATCATCAACCATGTCCTTTTCACCTTGCACGGCTACAAGGCCGACACCACCAACTTTTTTGCTCCCAAAAATTATTTCATTAACACCTTAATCGAAACCAAGAAGGGAGGCCCAATAATCCTCTCGATTTTCTATGCAATTATTGCCCAAAAACTCGGACTACCCATTTACTGCATTAACCTTCCGCACAATTTTGTACTGGCCTTTAAAGACAGGTACTACCAGAAAAATTCTGATAATCCTATGGAAGAAAAGCGAAGTGTCCTTTTCTATATCGACCCTTTTAATCATGGAACTTTATTCAGTGCTAAAGAGATTGAACTTTTCCTGCGACAGCAAAAAATTGACGATGCCCTAAGCTACTACTTACCATGTAGCAACAAGGAGGCCATCCTTCAACTTATCTACAACTCGTCGGTAGCCCTGCAACGATCGAACCGCCATAATAAAGCCATAATTTTCAATAAAATACACAATTTACTGGCAGGAATTGGAAACGCTCAATAGCATTTACTAAGCTAATTCTTTTTGAGGTGCTAAGTGATTATAGTTGATGGTTGATGGTTGATGGTTGATATATTTTGAATTACGAATTACAAATTACGAATTACGTTTTTTTACCTTTTTCTTTTGCCTTTAACCTTTTAACTTTTAACTTGATTTTGAACCTCGAACCTTGAACCTTGAACCCCTAAATGGCTATCGTTTATCGTTTAACGTTTAACGTTTAACTCGTTTTGTTCGTTGCTCGAGGAAATGGTTGATGGTTGATGGTTGGCGGTTGATGGTTGATAAGCGTTGTT
>DFYV01000039.1 GCA_002383425.1 Bacteroidales bacterium UBA4073
TTCCAGGCTTTAACTTCCACTTTGAAATTACTTTCGGCTTCCTTAATTTCAGCTTTTGCGCTATTTACCTCATCTTTATCCTTGGATCTCAATTTTTTCTCCAAAGGTTTGATGGTGTTAAAGTGAACTTTCTCCATTTGCTTCTGTTCGGCTTCCAGAGCCTTAATCTCAGCAGTAGCTTGCTGAATAATACTTTTGCCTTCGGTTATTAAGCTATCGGCCGAGAAAATCTTAGCTTCGGCTTTTTCAACCTTTACGCGGGCGGCTTCTACTTTTGCTTCAAGTTTTTGTAGCTTGTCGTCCTGTGCATTGGCATTTATTGCCCACAGGCAAATTGCTGCAATGCCTAAAAGAGTAAATTTTTTCATGCTAAATTGATTATAATGTTTAACACCATACTGATTTTACGCAAGTGGGGTAAATCAAAAAAAGTTAAAGATACTTACCATTTAATTTTTGCACTTAAATTTCTAAAAGATGTTACGAAAATGCAAGCAACATGTTACAAAAAAACGGGGCGTTTAACAGCCCCGTCTATATTTACTTAAGTACAAATAGAAAGTCGCCACCCTGATCGCCAGCGTCTTTTATATCGCCGTACATTGGGGTAACAGGGCTGTAGCTGATAACCACATTGCGGATTGAGGCAAACAGTTCTTCGGCCGTAATGTAACTTTTGGTATTATTAGTTAGCTTGTCGACGAGTTGCTCAAGGAAAACACTCCTATCCGGAACTTCGGTAAGATTACCGCTTGTCATGGCCTTTCGACTGGGAGCATCAAACGCTTTTTTAACCGATTGCGAGCCTTCCTCAAAAGCCTTTCGCGAGCGGAAAATGCTTCCGCCAAAACATGCGTCGGCAATTAAGAGGGTATGTTTCGATTTTATTGCTGCCGCATAGTCCTTTATCTGACTGTTAGCCAGCCAGTTGGCTGTACTGTTCGATTTTGAATCGGTAGGGATCCAGTATCCAAAATCGGTTTCCTTATCCCAAAAACCATGCCCAGCATAGAATATTAGTAAGTTGTCGTTCTTGGTTACCTTACGTGTTAACCAGTCCATGGCGTTTATCATTTGTTCACGGGTTGGATTTTTCAGGAATATCACATTGCTGGAGTCGAAAGTATAACGATTCACAAGCACATTGCAGAGTTTGGTGGCATCGTTAATGGGATTATCGAGATCGGTAATAGCATCGTCGGCATAATCATTTGCGCCCATGATTAAGGCAAAATAACGGGGTGCGGTTTTGGGTGAATCGAATACAATATCGAGTTCCTCGGTATCGCCCTTTGTTACCTTTCCGGATGGGGCTTTACGGAGAATGAAAAATTTCTTCTCAATGCTATTCTGGCGCAGGTCAACAGCCCTAATAACTATCTCGTTTCGTCCAATTTCCAGGGGAACCTTGACCTGAAAAACGCCATTGGTCGATGGTTCAGCGGAGATTCCATTAACGGTAACATCGTAAATTCCACTTTCATCGTAAATCTTTGCCTCTACCATGGTAAACTCATCGGTGGTAGCAAGCTCCTCGCCGGTGGATAATGAGCGTAAGCGCTTGTCGTCCATTCCAATAGAGGACTGAGCATAAGGGCGACCACGGGTAGCCTCATTACCAACCAATGGTATGTTTGCAGGGGTAATAAGTTCAATAACGGGGGGTTTAGTATCGGCCACCTCAATTTTCCGAACGGTAAAATGCTCGGGCGAAGAAGCTATTTGTAACTTTTTGGTTTGTTCAACCCTCATCCCTGCCGTTTGAACTGAGGTAATTGGGAGATCACGGAACTGCAACTTCCCAATTTTCAGATCGATTCCATAGGTTTCGTCGGTAATCAGCTCTACACCTAAATCGAGTCTCATGGCACGGTCAACCTCTGCAGGAACGCGCTCAAACAGAAAGCGAGCTTTAACTTTCTCTCCCTTTTTTATGGTACGCTGAGGCGTTGAGTAACGCTCGTTACCTTCAACTTCGGCTATATTCCCTCTCTGGGCATCGTACTTGCGCTTACTGAAATCGGTAATGGTGATTAAGCCGTTAATCATTTTCAAGTCGCGCGTAGGACCATTGTTTGTGATTGATAAAACAAGCTCAACATTACCATCGGGGGTGCGGTTTAAGCTTTCAAGTTTGAATACCACATCGCGGAAATCATCCTGAAGTGGAACAATGCTCCTTGAAACGCCTTCGAGCTTGAANNATATTGCTCCCAACATTACCCTTTACGCTTTTTAGAGGTAAAAATGATTTTCCGCCATCGGCCGAATAGAAAGGCGAAATGGTAAATTGCTGACCAACCGCCTCACCCGCAATGGCATACTCAAGAGTAATTTTATCGCCAATTTGCTTAGGGATTAGCTTGCTAAACTCCTGCGCTTGAGCGCTGAAAAGCAAACCCACAATACTCCATAATGAGAGAAGTGTACCTTTGATAAATGTTTTCATTGTACCAGCTATTTAAGTTTTACATATAAAACTTTTTACCACATGCTATTCATTTGACCTTTAAGATTGAGGTCAAACTTCAACGTATCATTATCAAATTTAATGCCGTTAATTTGAAGTGTGGATGTAAACGAAGCTATTTCGCGAGCCAAACGCACTGTACCATTACTGTACTGCTGGTTAACATTTTTCAGCTTAACGCCATAAGGCTGAGTGTTTAACATGATAGTAAAAAGCATTTGTCTCAATAGGATACTCCATAAACCGTTGTAGGTTACCAAAACCTGATTACGCGCCGAGTCATTGGGCATGATATAGGAGTACGGGAAAGCAGGATATTCCATATCCACGCCATCGAAGTTTGAAACGCTGAGGAACTTATTACCTTTCTCCCGGAAAAGAAATTCCGACCCTGTAATTTTTTGGTCTGGGGCAAACAGGTAATTTTTCATTTCGAATTCGGCTTGGTTATCTTCCGCCCCATTGAAACTTGCCGATACAAAAAAAACAGAGGCATTGGCAATTAATGGGTAAAGCGTATCGGGTGAGAAAACCAGCTGCGGGTCGTACCTGACCATAACTACATACTCATTGTAACGTGTAAAGTGAGTATCGAGCACCGCAAACATGGCATCGGAGACCTTTCGTTGGGCCGATAGCTTAAAGTAAATATCAAACCGCTCGTTCAGGTTAGTGTAACGCTGAACCTCTTTGGCATCGGTATATATATCCTTAAAATACTGAATTGTACATTCTTCATTTAGTAAAGCTAACGATTTTGCCCGGAGTATTGCTTGCTTTTTGGCATCTTCAGGGAGCATATCCGGATCGGATACCCCTAAGGCTAAATAGCCTGTTCCTTGTTGCAATGGATTAAAAAACCATGCTGGCATGGTGTCGGGGTAGTAGCTTAAACGCTTGACATTCTTAAAGCTATTTTGCGATTCCTGCTCATTTGATGTTTCCTTTTCGAGAACTTTCTGGAATCGCTCCTTATCCTGTGCATAAGCATTTATGCTGATAGCAACTACCAGTACTAATGCTACTGTAATTTTAGGGGTCATAGTGCAAATCATATCAATACCTAAAATTACAAAATTCTTAATGTGTAGAGGTAGAAATCGCTATATTTTTTACCATTGAATGGGAAATGTATGGTAAACTGCCTAAACTTGTTGACAACTTTCTGAAATTAATTCAAAGAATATCGCCGATTTTAGTAATTTTAAAAGATAAAGTTTAAGATATAACAACCTGATAAACATAGATATATGGAATTGATTATTGCCATTGCAGCATTTGGAGTGGGAGCACTGGTGGTTTACCTGATATTAAAAGGTAAAATTGTTAATACTGCTGAACAACAAAAACTGATTGAGGAGTTTACGGCAAAAGTGAATCGGTTGAGTTCTGAGAACGACATTTTAGCCGACAGAAACCGTTATGCCAATGAAAACATTAACATATTGCAAACCACCTTAGCGCAACGTGATGAGGAAAGGGTAAGCCTCACTGGCAAAGTTTCGTCGCTTGAAGCATCGCTTCAGAACTCCAATAAAGCGATTCAGGAACTAAAGCAAGAGTTAGAAAAAATTAAAGGTGAATTCGAGGCCAAACAGCTTCAACTTGAACAGGCACGGTACAAAGGAGTGGAGCTGGAAAAGGAAAATATCTACCTAAAGGAATCGCTCGAAAAACAGAAAAAAGACTTAGAAGCCATAGGTGAACAGTTTACCAAGGAGTTTAAGTTACTGGCCGACCAGATTCTTGAGGATAAATCGCAACGATTTACCAAGATGAATGCGGAAACAATCGACAGGCTGCTAAAACCACTGGACGAAAACATCAAACAGTTCCAAAAGCAAGTACAGGAGGTTTACGAAAAGGAAAGCAGGGAACGGTTCTCGTTGGGCGAAAAGGTTAAGGAGTTGAGTGATCTTAACCGTACCATTAGCCAGGAGGCTAAAAATTTAACCGAAGCGTTAAAGGGACAAGTAAAAACCCAGGGGAACTGGGGCGAAATGATTCTTGAATCCATCCTATCCAAATCGGGACTAGTTAAGGGACGCGAATACACAGTTCAGGAATCGGTTACCGACGAGGAAGGCAAACGCTATCAACCCGATGTAATAATCTCATACCCCGATAACCGTAAGGTTGTGATCGACTCAAAGGTTTCGCTGCTTGCCTATGAGCGCTACTATTCAGCATCAACCCCATCGGAACAGCAACAGGCAGCAAACGATTTGATGCAATCAGTAAAACGTCATATCGATGGCCTATCGGCAAAAAATTATGCCGATATGGTGGAATCGCTCGATTTTGTCATGATGTTTATTCCAATTGAACCGGTTTTTATGCTGGTTATGGAACGCGACCCATCGATATGGAACTATGCTTACGACCGCAGGGTACTGCTTATTAGCCCCACCAATTTAATTGCAGCACTTAAGCTGATTTACGACCTGTGGCAGCGCGAATACCGTAACCGCTATGCAGAGGAGATTGCCAAAAAGGGTGGGCAGCTCTACGACAAGTTGGTTGGCTTTTTAGAAAACTTTCACCAAATAGGCGATAGCCTCATCAAGGCTAAAAAAACCTACGATCAGGCTCTAGGACAGCTAAAGGAGGGAAAGGGTAATGTAATTGTGCAAGCTCAACAGCTACGCCAATTAGGAGCTAAGGCAAAGAAAAATATTCCCGAAGAATTTATTGAGATGGACAACGAGTTAGATGAGTAAAGCATAACAAAATTCAATGGATATCGTATTATTTAAAGTTTTGGTATTACCTTAGTAGATTAATTTACCACGAATGATTTCGATTTGCATACCGGTTTACAATTTTGACGTTACTGAGCTGGTTAATGAGTTGCTGGCTCAAGCCAACCGGTTACAATACCCCATTGAAATTCTTTTATTCGACGATCACTCGCACAGCTACTTCCGTAATCGCAACTCACAACTTGCCTCGCATTCCCTGGTCAACTACCTTGAGTTTGATTTTAACATAGGACGTTCAAAAATACGCAACCGTTTGGCCGATGTGGCCAAAGGGCAATGGTTACTATTCCTCGACTGCGATGTAATGGTAGATGATCCCAACTACCTCAAAAGCTATATCGATAATCTGCACTACGCAAAGGTTATTTGTGGGGGTAGAAAATATGGACCTAAGCCATTCCGACCGGAACTACAGCTCCGATGGAAGTATGGGGTAAAACGTGAATGCCGATCGGCCTATGCCCGCCAGCTTAACCCTTACAGCTCGTTCATTAGCGGCAACTTTATCATAGAGTATGACACATTCCAAAGAATTCAGTTCAACGAGGAATTATCAGGATACGGGCACGAAGACACACTGCTTGGCCTTGACTTGAAGAAACAAAAAGTAGATGTTCTGCATATCGACAATCCAACTATCCACATGGGTTTAGATAGTAATCAGGAGTTTCTGAGTAAAACAGAGGAAGGTGTAAAAAACCTAACCAGGATATTGCAGATTATGCCCTGTATGCGAAGGGATATCGAAAAATCGATAACACTTCTAAAAGTATTCCGTTTACTCAGAAAAATAGGCATGCTTTATCCACTTCGCTGGGTATCGAGGGTTTATACGCCATTGCTTCGCAAACAACTTAACAGCAGCAATCCCTCAATACTTTTAATGGATTTTTATAAGTTAACCTTTTTGGCAAAACTTTACACAAAAGGGTGGCGTGCGAAGCAATAACCATGGATGAGCATTACTTTTCGCGGAAATATATCTGAATGGGCACACCGGAAAAGTTAAAGCGTTCCCTAAGCCTATTTTCGATAAAACGTTTATAGGGGTCTTTTACGTACTGGGGCAGGTTACAAAAAAATGCAAACTGAGGGGTTGGAGTAGGCAACTGGGTAACATACTTTATTTTTACCAATTTACCCTTATAAACAGGGGGTTCCTTAACTTGTAATATTTCCTGCAAAAAAACATTCAACTCCGAGGTAGAAATTCGGCGTTTTCGGTTTTGGTAAACCTGCATGGCTGCCTCAATAACCTTGAAAACACGCTGTTTGGTCAAGGCCGACGCAAAAATGATTGGTACGTCGTTGAAAGGTGCTATACGCTCCTTAATAAATTTGGTATAATCATCAACCGTTTTATTGTTCTTTTCAACCAGATCCCACTTGTTAACCACCAGCACAACGCCTTTCCTATTGCGGATAATAAGGCTGAAAATATTCATATCTTGCCGTTCTAATCCCTGAGTGGCATCAACCAGTAGCAGGCAAACGTCGGAACTCTCAATGGCCCTAATCGAACGCATCACCGAGTAGAACTCCAAATCCTCCTTTACCCTGGTTTTACGGCGAAGGCCGGCGGTATCGACAAAAATGAAATCGTAACCGAACTTACGGTAATGGGTATCAATGGCATCGCGGGTTGTACCAGCCAAAGGGGTAACAATGTTACGCTCCTCACCAGTAAAGGTATTGATAAGCGACGATTTACCAACATTAGGACGCCCAACAACCGCAATGCGTGGAACCTCATCCTGTTCATCGGTTTGACTGGCATCGATGAAATGTTTAACCATGTCATCGAGCAAATCGCCAGTACCGGAACCATTTATGGACGAAACGCACCAAGGATCACCCAAGCCAAGGCTGTAAAACTCTCCCACCTGCATACGGATGGTATTATTATCGACCTTGTTGGCAATCAGGTAAACAGGTTTTGAAGTACGCCGCAGTATTTCGGCCACTTGCACGTCCATATCGGTAATACCCTGCTGGGCATCGACCAGAAAGGTGATCACATCGGCCTCTTCGATAGCAATAAGAACCTGCTTACGAATTTCCTCCTCAAAGATATCATCGGAATTCGCAACCCAACCACCCGTATCGATCACGGAAAACCCCTTTCCGTTCCAATCGCTTTTGCCATAGATGCGGTCGCGGGTAACCCCCGAAATCTCATCGACAATGGCATTACGCCAACCTACCATTCGATTGAAAAAGGTAGATTTGCCCACATTGGGTCTTCCTACAATTGCAACTATGTTTCCCATTGCCAGAATATCGTTATTAAAATGGTAAAAAATGGTATCGATGGCTACAAAGGGTAGCCATAACGTTTTAGTTTACCCTCATCGTTTCGCCAGTTGGGGTCAACCTTAACGTAAATCTCTAAGAATACTTTTTTCCCCAGGAAGTTTTCCAGTTCGAGTCGGGCTTCGGTTCCAACCTTTTTGAGCATACGACCCTGACTGCCAATGATAATAGATTTTTGCGATTCGCGATCCACAAAAATCAATGCCCTTATCCTGTCAATTGCCTCAGACTCCTTGTACTCCTCTATTTCCACCTCAACCGAGTAGGGGATTTCCTTTTGGTAGTTAAGCAGAATTTTTTCACGAAGGATTTCAGCGGCGAAGAAACGTAGGGTTTTATCGGTTAATGTGTCCTTGGGAAAATACTCAGGCCCTTCGGGCAACTTTTCCACAATCATATCAACTAAGGCTTTGATGTTGAAGTCATGAAGTGCAGAAATTGGAACTATATTGGCCTTGGGCATCATCTGCTTCCACTGATCGAGCAACAGGGTTACCTTTTCCTGCGTGGACAGGTCAACCTTGTTGATGGCCAGAATAATAGGAATATCTATTTGCTGAAGTTTATCGAGGAATTCCTTGTTTTTGTTTGGGGTTTCAACTGTATCGGTGATGTAAAGTATAACATCGGCATCCTCAAGGGCCTGCTCTACAAACCTCATCATGGCCGATTGTAGCTTGTAAGCGGGTTTTAGTACCCCTGGCGTATCGGAATAGATAATCTGAAAATTATCGCTATTAACAATACCCATAATACGATGGCGAGTGGTTTGCGCCTTGCTGGTAACAATAGAAATGCGCTCACCCACCAAGGCGTTCATCAGGGTCGATTTACCCACATTGGGATTACCAATAATATTAACAAAACCCGATTTATGTGGCATGGCTTTAGATGATTAAATCTTAGTAAAACCTATTCATCTTGAGCATGTTAACCTCCTTTTCGGTGAGGAATCGCCACTTCCCGCGGGGTAGGTTCTTTTTGGTTAAGCCGGCAAAGTAAACCCTGTCGAGCTTTGTTACCCTATAGCCTAACGATTCAAAAATACGTCGAACAATACGGTTTTGTCCGCTATGAATTTCGATTCCAATCTCTGAGCCATCGCTACCCTCAACATAGTCGATGGCATCAACCTGAATCTTTTCATCATCGAGCTCAATGCCTTTGAGTATTTTATCCAAATCGTTGGGGTTTACCTTGCGGTCAAGTCCAACATGGTATATTTTACGTTTTTTGAAACTTGGATGGGTAAGCCTGGTGGTCAGTTCACCGTCGTTGGTGAGAAGCAACACGCCAGAACTATTGCGGTCGAGCCTACCCACGGGGTAAACGCGTACATCGCAGGCACCCTCAATGAGCTCCATTACCGTGTGTTTGGCGTGAGGATCATCAACAGTGGTAACGTAATCTTTAGGTTTATTAAGCAAGATGTAAACCTTTCGCTCAGCGGTTAAACGTTTACCCTTATAGACTACCTCATCGTCGCGACGCACCTTGGTGCCAAGCTCGGTAACCACCTTGCCATTAACGGTAATCATACCGTTCGTAATTAGATCATCGGCCTCGCGGCGACTACAAATGCCGGAATTAGCGATAAACCTGTTAAGACGAATAATTTCATCGGGCGAATTTTTTGTAACCAAACCCTCGTCCTCAGAATTATCGCGAGTATATCGCTTACTTTTGGTATCGTTGTAAGGTATATGCTTAACCAGTCTGCGACCATCTTTTTCACTACTACTGTTTCGCTTATGGTCAACGCTATAAGACTTAGGGCTGATCTCATGCTTGATTTGGCTGAAATCGTCACCACCCTCATCGGTTTCCTTTTTCCATGAACGTGGTCGATATGTCCTAACCTGAGGGGAATAATCATTCGGTTTTCTAAACTCATTACTGGGAGTACGTCGGCTTGTGTGCTTAAGTTCCGGTTTTTGATTGTCGGAACGGGAGTGTACTTGTTCTTGAGACCCGGAATCGCTTTCAGGGTTGTCATCAACCTTTTTTAGAGCAAGTGTTCTTGGCTTGTAAACTCTGGCAGGCTGATCATCGTGGGTGTTACTCCGCTTCGCGCGTTTAACATCCCTGTTAATGCTTTCTTTCTTCATTTATCTATTTAATTTTTAACTGATTACAGCTAACGCTTTAGCTATTCAGAACTGCAAAAATACAAATAAAATTCGTTATTCGTTGTTCGTTGTTCGGAAAAATAGTTGATTGTTGATGGTTGATATACTTTAAATTACGAATTACGAATTACGAATTACGCTTTTTAACTTTTGCCTTTTAACTTTTAACTTTTAACTTTTAACTTTTAACTTGATTTTGAACCTTGAACCTTGAACTTTGAACCTTGGACTTTGAACCTGAAACCTCTAAA
>DFYV01000019.1 GCA_002383425.1 Bacteroidales bacterium UBA4073
TGCGACATTTTATTTTGCTGTTAAGACATGAGTTCTGAATTAATAAAGTAAAAAACGGTAAGCTGGCAAAAAGCCGGCTCACCAACCAAAAACAGTTACAATGCGGGAAACAAATTAATTACTTACCCTCCTTAAGGAGTTCTTTTTCAATAATCTCCTTAAACATTTTCTTGGTTTCTTCGGGGGTTTGGGCAATACCCGCAGTGGCAAATGGCTTTCCATTCATGGGGAAGAAAATAAAGGTAGGAATACTCTGAATGCCGAGCTCAGCGGCTATTTGCTGCTCGGTTTGGGTATTCACCTTGTAAACATATATTTTACCATCATACTCCCTGGCAAGCTCTTCAAGAATTGGGCTGGCAATTCTGCAAGGGCCACACCAGCTTGCCCAAAAATCAATAATGGCGGGTTTATCGCCAAGATACTTCATGTTCTCCTGCCCCTTGGTATAATCAAGTATCCTTGTTAGAAAGAAATCGCGGGTTATTTCAACGGCATACGTCTTTTTAGGATCTTTGGTATTGTTTACTGGTTCCTCTTCGTTTTGCTTGGCCGAAGTTCCATTACATGCACCTAGTGCAAATAAGGCAACCAAGATGATTGGAAAAATAGCAGTTAGTTTTCGCATAGCTATATAGTTTAAATTTATTACTGGTTGTAACGGGCAGGATTTACCTACTCCTAATTTACCTACTTCCGTAAAGACAAGAGTAAACGTTCCTTACCCACAAATCAACATTTACAAATTGGTAATAACTAACCAATGGACATGGATGTTTCTGATGGCACATCGCTTCATTATTAACAACCACAACGCTCATTTTGTTCACAATTTTCAAATACAAATATATAATATTTTCATATATCTATATGTTAATTTATATTGATATTTAGCAATGGCAGTACAAACAAAAAAGGAGGGTAGATTCCCTCCTTCTTCTGAGTATAGGCATGGCCTTTGCTTATTTACCTCATCTTAGTTTTACTTCAACGGTTTGACCGTTTACCGTAACGTAAGCCAGGTAATCGCAATCACCATTGCCATAGTCTAATGTTGCCTGCATATCACCAACCGAAAACTCAATAACACCCTGAACAATCCAGCGGCAGCTTAATTTATACACAAGTGCGCTTGCTATTTGATGGGTATAAGCATTACCCTGGCGATTTACACCAGTAGCTGTTCCTTCGAGGGTATAAACATCATCCCAAATGAAGAATGGGGTGTTGTACCCATCAACCCATGTACGGGTGCGTTCAATGTTGCGGGTGTACGATGTACCATCGGTAAAGGTAATTTTACCATTAGTCAGAGAGATTTGGTACTGATGCTCAGCAGTTTTACTGATAACTTTGGTGCCCTCAATTTGGTTGCCGTTCACGGTAAAATTATTGAAGGTTACGGTACGCTCAAATTCTGGTTCATTGTATCTACCACAAGTGCGAATAACCATAACCCCATTCTTAACCCTCTCGTAGCGGGCATTAGGGTTAACGTAATCGGAGTAGGTGACTGAATCGATGCGGCAATCACCTTCCCACGATGTTTTCCGGGTGCGAGTACCCTGCCCAGCAAGTACAGCATACATCATCTCAGAACTTTTAACTCCGTCATCCTGAAGGGTTAGCTCATCAGTCTCAGCCATTACTTCATCAAAGTAGCTGTCGATGTCTGAGTCCTCAGCAGCCAGAGCGATAATTGGATCCTGTTCATCGTCCTTTTGGCACGATGTGAAACTGATTGCAGCCGTCATCAAGAGGCTTGTTGCAAAAATTAAACTTGTACGTTTCATAGCTGTAAATTTAAAGTTAAACATTAAGGTTAAAAAAACAAATTATTGTTTGTTATTGGTTTGTAATCACAACTAATTCTCCCCTATAACTCCACTTCAGGTCGAGCGGAATACACACCAGGTTAAGTGCATCGGTTAAGTTGCTACGCCTGAAGTAGCCCGTGTAAAACCTGCCCGAGTCGGTATCGAGGAAAATATCAACATCGAATTGGCGTTCCAGCTCCTCAACCACTGAGCTTAAGGGAGCGTTATGGAAGTAGAATTCATCGGTAGTCCACGTCGGTTTAGTTTCAATTTCAGCAGCCATGTGCTTTTTAACATCTAAATCATATCCCATTGTATTAGCCTCCATTCCTTTAGTGAGTATTGCTTGCGATTTGCTGTTTTCAGCTACAACTTTTACTTTCCCCTCAAAACAGGTTACCTTTACTAAGCCATTGCGGTTAAGCACGTTGAATACTGTTCCAAGAACCGTGGTGGTTGCTCCGGGGGTTACCACTTTAAAGTATCGGCCCGTGGTTACCTCAAATAGGGCTTCACCCGATAAAACAACACTCCTATCAATAAACCAGCGGTTCTTATTAAACTCCAAATTCGATTCCGCATTTAGGGTGACCTTACTGCTATCGGGGAGGTAAACCACACCATGATCACCACGGGCAATCTGAACACTTACATTGCCCATTCTATATAAGAAGACATACGATGCAAGCAACGCTACAACCAGAAGCGAAGCTGCAACTGCAACCCGGGCAAAAGTGATTTGTATTACCCTTGCCTTAGATTCTCTTTCAATGCTTTTATTCTCAAATTTTTCAAAGATCGCATTCCAAGCTTCGGAACGTTCGATTCCCTCGGGCACCCTGTAGCTTTCAAGTAGGGCTTTAACGCTATCAGGAAGATTCTCTATGTTGCCGTTACGAAGCATTTTTGTCACTTTTACTACTAATACAACACTATTCAAAATCACCCTACTTAAAATTCAAAAATCACATGATTGAATTGAAAATTTATCACTTTACATTATATACAAATGTCCATGGAAATACCCTACCGATTAATTCTCTTTTGAAGTGCAATTGTTCGTTGTTCGTTGTTCGTTGTTCGTTGTTCGTTGTTCGGAAAAAAGTTGATGGTTGATGGTTGTTCGTTGTTCGTTGTTCAAAAAAAAGTTGATAGTTGATGGTTGGAAGCAAAACAGAGTTTTAGAATTACGAATTACGAATTACGAATTACGAATTATGAATTATGAATCTTGAATTTGGAATCTTGAATCTTGAATCTTGAATCTTGAACCTTGAACCTTGAACTTTGAACTTTGAACTTTGAACCTTTATCCATTTAATTAATGAAATCCAAAAAAAGTTATGCCATCAATAGTACTTATTATCAATACGTTATAATTTACTCTCACATTGGTTCAACAATTTTAACTATTTACAGCTTATTCATTTTATCATACAATCGTTTGATTTAATTTTATTTTTTTACTTTTGCTTTTAAAATGCTACTAATTATGGTTATTAATATGGTTTTTTCGGACCCAACTGTGGTAAACTTTTGCCAGGCCACTGCCGACGATAATCCCATACATGATCCTAACTACATGAATAGCCAAAATAAAGGGGTTGTTGTTCCAGGGATGCTCCTCTTTTCGACAGTTGTAAATTTTCTCCACAAAAAAACTGGCGATTACTATAACTACTACAAGCTTATTTTCGGGAATGTAATATGCACTAACGAAAAAGTTGATATGGGTTTTGAAAATGATGGCGAAATGAAATACCTATACGCCATAAATGGACATGATTCGTTTTCAACTAAAAAAGAACGCTCATTGGTTTTACGAAATGGAAAATCCAAAGGATTCACAACCGATGGAATAGTAAGAACGATGCATTACGAGCAATCGCAGCTGGAAACCTTCAGGAGTTTGACCCAGAACTTTAATAAAGTGCTTTCCGACTTTCTGTTCGCCATTGCTTACGCCAGTGCGGCACTTTTAAAGGCAATAAGGGAGCCTTTAACCGAAGTGGAACGCGAAATAAACAAATTGCTCAACAAGACAATTAACCCCGAGCAGGTATCGCCATTCTACCAGACTCTGGAAGTTTTCAGAACTATCCCTCATACCGAGTTAAACCCCCAGGGAAGTATAGATTATAACGTCCGGTTCGAAAGGGAAAAACTCAATAAAACCTATACCGCTCATGTAGTATGCCAGCAAAACGGTAAGGTATTCTACCATTCCATCTACAAGATGGTTGCCATACCCGATAAGCTGATTATGCGAATGGTAAAGGGGTTGGACCAGCTTAGCCGGAGTTCGAACCGCTCAGCAAGTTTGGTTTAGAGCGTACGAATAATTAACCAACGCTCCAATCCCATTATTCAAACCTACGATTTCTAAAACTTGATATTGAAGAAAAAGGTTGGGGTAACACTATACCCATAAATATCGTGGTATGCAATAATTGATTTTCCCTGAAGGTAATCGGCAACAGGCGTATCAGTTAGTGCAAATGGACGGGCAAGTACATTTTCCCTGTTATACACATTAAAGATTTTTATCCCAGCCTCAAGCTCAGCATCAGTCGAAATTTTGACCAGATAGCTCAATCCTGTATCTAACCTATGGTAGGGTTGCAACCGGCTTGAATTTTTTTCATATTCGGGCGATAAAGTTAAACTTTCCATAAGTATAATCTCATCCCATGGCTTAGGCGTGCCGTATATCCACGAAGCAACCACTCTCCACTTTCGCCATTTGTATATGCCTACCAGTTTGAGCTCATGCAAATGATCGTCAAGGGCATTGTACTCGTTGCCACCATTCAGGTTTGAAGACTGGTTAATAGCTTTGCTAAGCGAATAGGATACCCACCCTTCGGCATTTGGCCATACTTTTCGAACCAAAATATCTACTCCAAAAGCACGGCTATCAATATAAAATATTTTTGATTGCTCAACAAACCTGTTGCCCGATGTGCGCTTAATTGTTGTTTGAATATACGATAATCCCTCAGTACTCTTTGCATAGCCCTCAACATCGAGTGTTAACCCATTGCCAGTAAAATTAAAACCAGTAACAAAATGCTTCGATTTTACCACCGGGAACCTTACCCCATCGGAAGCTACCCATAGGTAACGTTCAGCATTACCGGTAAGGTAGATCAGATTAATGAACTGTTTGTATAGCCCCGCAGCAAATTTTATGTCGAACTTAGTACTTGGGCTTATAACCATTTGGGCCCTTGGCTCAAAGTAATACTGGTTGGTAAGGTTATGATGGCTTACCCTGCTTCCAATGCTAAGCGATTTTAACCCATTGGTTTTGTAGCTAAATTGCAGCCACCCGGTGTTAATTTCTGAATTAAAATTGTTTGGCCTTACGGTATCGCTAACCAGAATAGTATTCACTGAATGGAAATAGTTTTCCAATGAGCTGGAATTTACAAAATTACTTTGGTAACCCAGCTCAAGCAGAAATTCATTGGTTAGGTTTACCTGTGCATTTAAATTTATGGAGATATCGTTCAGTTCCGTATTAGTAGTATAATTGCGGACTATAGTATCGTAAACAGCCTGAATCCCCTGCCGTTTAAGGGTACTATCGTAGTGATGGTAATTACTTTCAAAATCGGACAAACCAATTGTAAGATTCTGGTAAAGCCATTTGTTCCATTGTTTAGCCCATCGTACGCCAGCACCCATGTTGCCCCAAAGGGCATGTTCGGTAATAAAGGGTGATGAAATCATTTGCTGGAAGTTGAGTTTGTCACGTCCCATATATCCGCTAACCGAAACCACTTCGTTTTCGGATGGTTTAACGTTAATCTTAGCATTGGCATCGTAAAACAGGTACGAAGGGGCGTTGGGATCAGTTCCAAAGGCAGTAAAATTTTGCTTTGAAAGCGTCAGATCAGAGGCAGCGCTCTCAAAAAGGTTAAGGAATTGAGGGGAACGGTAAAAATCGGTATAGGATCGGCGTGCCGAAACTATGAATGATGTATGTTTACCTATGGGTCCCTCAAGGGTTAAATCGCCAGCCATCTGGTCGGTTCCGGCATCAACCTTTACGCTGTTCTCATTACCTGTTTTACCGGTAATTTCGATAACCGACGATGCCCGTCCACCCCAACGCGAGTCGAAGCCACCACGGTATATCCTAACATCTTTTACAGCCTTACTATTCAAGCTGGAAAATGCCCCAAATAGGTGGTTTATGTGGTAAATGGTGAAACCATCGTAAGAAATAAGATTCTTATCGGCTGGCGAATGACGAACAAGTAAGCCCGATAGCGATTCGGTTGTCCCATCAACGCCCGGAAGTAATTGAAGTGGCGCTAAAATATCGATCCTCGAAATACTTGGAATATCGCCTACCTTTCTGGTATCAATTACAATTTCTCCGGGGCGATTGCCAGTTACAAGCAAGGAACCAATATTTTTAAACACCTCTACATCGGGGATTATAAACTGCTTAGGATCAAGCTCAACCACAACCGGTTTGAAATTATACTGCACACGGGCAACCTTCATTTGGATTGGTTCAAACCCTAAGTACCTTACCTCAATGCTTACCGAATCAGCTTTTACATCGGGTATTGTGAAAAATCCATCGGTATTGGTTGTAGCCCCAACGTTATTTTCTAAAATCTTAACTGATGCGTAAGGTAAGGCTTCGCCTGAAATTTTATCGCGCACAATTCCTTGTATTGTTCTTGGTTTTTCTTCGGCTATGGGCTTCTCAGCTTTTTTGATGACATATACATTGTTAAGTAAAACGTACTCAAAACCGGAATCCTTTAGCAGCATTTTTAAAACCTTATCGGGAGAGTCGTTCCTAAAATTGCCAGTAAATGAAATACCCTTTAACGCTACTGGATCGTAGGCAAATTTAATATGGTATTTAGCTGATAATGTGGATAGTATATCGGCTATCGAATGGTTAGTGTAACTCTCGTTAATTCTAACTTTTTGGGCATACCCAGGCAGTTGACCCTGAAATATAAAACCAAGCAAAAGGAGTAAAAATTGATATCGAATTCTAAACATAGATTTTGGGGAATGGTTTTTAGGTGATACAATTTAAATATCAAATACCATACCTAAAAGTGAAAACGGTAGAGTCGATATTAGCAGTGTATTTCAACCCCATCGATAAAGCTATCACATCAAAAACATCGGTAACCGTACCTGCTGGAATTGTTCCGGTAAAGTAACGGGTTTCGGGTTCAATTCCTTCAATTTTAATCTCAATTTTATAAAAATCCGATAGCTGTTCAAAAACTTTAGATAGAGGCGTGCTGTTAAACCTGAACTCCTGGGTAACCCAGGCAGGTTTTTCTAACTCATTTGCAGGGTATTCAGGGCGAATTAATGCACCTTTGCTTTTTACAACGCCCTCACCCTTTTGCAGGGTAACGGGTTTTGATCCTGAGATTTTCACTTTTACAGAACCTTCGAAACATTTTACCTCAAACGCATTGCCACGGGTAATTACATTAAACTCGGTTCCGGTTACCACTACTTGCTGCTTGCGACTATCGGTAACGGCAAATTTCCCTTTCCCACTTTTAACCTTGAAGTAAGCTTCGCCATCCATCTTCACCTGTCGTTTGAACCATCCATAAACTCGTGAGTAGGTTATCCATGAGTTAGCGTTTAGATGGGCAACCGAACCATCGGGTAGAGTAAGCTCCATGGTTTGTGCCTGTTGCGTTTCAAAGCGGTATGGCTTATTCAAAATAAGCAAACTTCCAACAACCATTACTATTACAATGGAAGCAGCCACAAGCATCCAGGTATTTTTGGGCCTCATTTCCACAATCCTTGCAGGTTTCTCATGCTCACTCTCAATGGCCTGCATAATCATTTCCCAGGCCTCATCTTTGCTCCTGCCCGATGGTGGAACAGAAATGTTAAACTCTACCGACTTATGATCGAAGCCTGAATTCCCTTTAGTGGTATTGCTGTTCCCTTTCATACCTTATACCCAAATTTTTTTCTAAAAATTGCCAGCGCTTCCGACATTCGCTTCTCAATAGCTTTTACGCTTAATCCAAGCCTACTGGCAATCTCATCATAAGTAAGGCCATCGATACGGCTCATCAAAAAAACCTCCCTTGGACCAGGTGGTATTTCTGCCAAAACCCTCTGGAGTTGCCCATCGAGCTGTTCCATTCTGATATTTTCATCAGCACTGCTGGTATTAGTGGTCATCTCGCTTTTAGCCGATACCTGAAAGTTGTAAACTACCTTGAGATGCTTGTAATGATTTTTAACTATGTTACCGGCAATGGTATAAAGCAACGATTTTACGGTAGAATCGTTAACCTTACCGCGCATATCCCAAAGTTTGATAAAGGTTTCCTGAACGATATCGTCCGACAGGTGAACATCACCGGTTTTAAAGTAAGCAAAATGCCTGATGTTTTCGTAGTACTGATCGAAAATACCACGAAACCAGCTTAACTCATCCTGGGTGTAATTACCCTTTGGTAAAGTCATAGCTCAGCAATGGAGTTAGAGCAAAAATACACTTTTTCATATACAGTAGCATAAATAACCAATGATTTTTAAATAAAAAAGCAACACCCCAAACAGGATGTTGCTTGTAAATGTCAAATGGGAAAATTCTAAAAATCGCTATTCATCCTCCAAAGGAAATCCTCGTTTGTGGCTGTTTTAACAAGCCTATCGCGAAGGAATTCCATGGCCTCAACGGAGTTCATATCGGTAAGGTAGTTTCGGAGAATCCAGATTTTTTGAAGCATCTCCTTGTCGAGGAGTAAATCCTCACGGCGGGTACTTGAAGCCATGATGTCAACGGCAGGGAATACCCTTTTGTTAGACAGCTTACGGTCGAGCTGGAGTTCCATATTACCGGTTCCCTTGAACTCCTCAAAAATAACATCGTCCATTTTGCTACCTGTTTCAGTTAAAGCTGTTGCCAGGATGGTAAGCGACCCTCCATTCTCAATATTACGGGCAGCGCCAAAGAAACGTTTGGGCTTTTGTAATGCGTTAGCATCAACCCCACCGGAAAGCACCTTCCCCGAAGCAGGTTGAACAGTATTGAATGCCCTGGCCAAACGGGTAATTGAATCGAGTAGAATAACCACATCATGGCCACACTCAACCAGCCGTTTAGCTTTTTCCAGTACAATATTGGCTACCCTTACATGCCTTTCGGCAGGTTCATCAAAGGTAGATGCAATAACCTCAGCATTAACACTCCTGGCCATATCAGTTACCTCTTCGGGGCGCTCATCAATAAGGAGAACTATCATGTAAACCTCGGGATGATTAGCCGCAATGGAGTTGGCTATATCTTTAAGAAGGATTGTCTTTCCGGTTTTGGGCTGGGCTACTATCAACCCACGTTGGCCCTTGCCTATTGGCGAAAACATATCGACAATACGTGCCGATAGCAGGTTCATGCCATTCCCAATGAGTTTAAACTTCTGGTTGGGGAAAAGTGGCGTTAAATAATCGAAGGGTATTCGATCGCGGATGAATTCAGGATCGCGACCGTTTATTTCGATCACCTTAATTAAAGGAAAATACTTTTCCCCTTCCTTAGGTGGGCGAATGGTACCGGTTACCGTATCGCCGGTTTTAAGCGCAAAGAGTTTTATTTGTGACTGCGAAACATATACATCATCGGGTGAACTAAGGTAGTTGTAATCCGATGACCTCAGAAAACCGTATCCATCGGGCATGATTTCCAGGACGCCTGTGGTGGTCACAATACCTTCAAAGTCGAAACGCTCGCTTCCGGGGCGTCGTTCCTGAATGGGGATACGTGAAATGGTCTGGTCGTCCCTGGTGGCCTCAACCACATCAACCACCACATCATCGGATTCTATAGCCGACTTTTCTTGCTCAGTTAAGCTTTGTAAAGTTTCGGGAGTAGCGGGCATTGTATCGTCCTCCTCGCTGGTTTCCAGTATGGGCTCTGAATGGACATCAATATCAAGTTCGGGCAGAATAACCGCTTTCTCGTCAAATCTTATTGTACTCTTTCTATTCTGATCAGCCTCTTCGGTTGTTTTGAAGGTTGGAACGGCTGAGAACTCCTTTTTAACCTCTTTCGACCTGATGATTCTTTTACGCCGATTCTTTTCAACCCCACTATCCTGCTTCTCCGAACTTTCATCAGCTTCAGCAGGTTTTGGTTCCTCAGCTATAGGAGAACCCTGCTGGAATTTTTCCTCTTTAACCTCAACTGGTTTTTCAGGTTTTCGGAACACTTTTTGGGTTTCTTTCTTCCTGTCTTCACCAGCCGAACGTGATGCATTTATAGCTTGCTGGTCAAGAATCTTGTAGATTAATTCCTGCTTTTTAAGGCTTTCTACTTTCTTAATATTCATGCTTTTAGCTATTTCCCTTAGCTCAGGAAGCAGCATTTTGTTTAGCTCAAGTATATCGTACATAATCAGTAAAATGGTGTTTTGTGTGAAAAATGAAGATGGAAAAAATTAAATGAAAAACTTTTAATTTGGATTAGGAAGATTTTCCCTGCTTTTGATGTTGCAAATATAGCTTATTGTTTGAAATATGCAAAACTGATTTTAGCTTGATTTAAAAAACTACATAACAATTTCATGAGTTCAGTTTAAAAAGTTCATAAAGTTTGTAAAGTTAAAAGTGTAAATTATTGATAATAAGTATTTTAACTAAAAACACAAATTTATTATAAGTTTCTGGCATTCAACAATATAACATTATAAACTTTAAACTTTGTACCTTTTTACACTGAACTCATTTCATGTTTAAAACAACAGTAAAGATAAAATGTTTTGACAAAACAAACAAGTAAAACGTTTAATTATTTGGGCTCTATATCATCTAAACCCTGTAAAAATGGGGTTTGCTAATTTTTTCATGTAAGGTACCAAAAAAATTTCAGAAAAGCGTAGGGTAAATTCAATCTCACGCATCATATATTCAAACACGAGCTATTAATTCATGTTAAACTTAATACACAACGCCATGAAAATTGTAAATGGATTTATAGGGCAAAGTCTGCGATTCAGTATTACAGCAGTCGCCCTGATAGTCTCAGCAGTGCTTACAGCACAGGAAGTTGACTATAATCTGGTGAATGGGGTAGTTAAAGATGCTAAAACCAAAGACCGTGTGGTTTTTGCAACTATAACAGTTCCCGGGACAACCATTGGAACGGTTGCGAACTCCGATGGTGAGTTTACCCTAAAAGTACCCAAAACAGCTAAATCGGAAGTATTTGAAATTTCGCACCTGGGGTATCAGAACTCGACATTCCCAATTGTAAACGGAACGGGTGGAAAAGATAAAGTTTACCTGCTTGAACCTGCCTCCATCGAGATAAAATCAATAGTAATACGCCCCATGGATGGCAAGAGCATACTGGAAGGAGTACTGAATAACATTGACCAAAACTATAGCAAAAAACCAGCAAGCTACACGGCATTTTACCGAGAATCGATTAAACAGAAACGCGACTATATTTCAATAGCTGAGGCTGTAACAGAGATTTACAAAGCTCCATACAGCTATACCCTTGAAACCGACAAAGTAAAGATACTGAAAGGCCGAAGGGGTGAAAACATCCGCAAAGCCGATACGCTTATGGTTAAAATGCAGGGGGGCCCTCATGTATCGCTTTATCTGGATATAATTAAAAATCCCGAGTTAATCCTTGCTTACGAGGATATGCCCCACTATAACTACGAGGTGGTTGATGTTGTAAAAATTGATGACGAGGCCAACTACGTCATCAGCTTCATACCAAACACTAAGCTGGAGTATCCACTATACCAGGGAAAACTTTACGTGAATACCGAAAACCTGGCAATTACAATGGCCGAGTTTAGTATCGACTTAAGCGACCCCCAAAAAGTGGCCATGATATTTGTAAAGAAAAAGCCCGCCGGATTAATTTTTGAACCCATTAGCACCAATTACCTGGTAACCTACAAAAAGGTGAACGATAAGTACCACGTAAACTACATGCGAAGCGAGGTTAGGTTCCGTGCCGACTGGCGCAAGCGGATCTTTAAAACAACCTATACCATAACGTCAGAAATGGCCATAACCGATAGGAATTTTGACAATGTCAATAAAATATCGTATAAGGAATCGTTTAAACCCAACCTGATACTTGCCGATAAGGTTAACGAATACTTTGACGAAAACTACTGGGGAGCATACAACACAATTGAACCCGATGAATCGATTCAATCGGCAATAGATAGGTTTAATAGGCGTTTCAGGAAGCAGTAAGAATTAAAGTTTGGTGGGCAGGCGGGGTACTACCTCCCTGCCCGTTCTCTGAATTATTTTAGTACATTTGTATTACTATTCCTGTTATCATCATGTTTTCAGCTACCAGCCACCCAGGCGAATCGGAACTGAAGGAATTTGAAAAAGTATTCCGCAAATACTATGAACCCCTTTGCCGATATGCATACTCAATGGTTCGCGATACCGATGAAGCTGAAGAAATTGTTCAGGAGTTCTTTTACACCTACTGGATAAACCGTAAGCGTATTGCTATCAGGCTTTCGCTAAAATCGTACTTATACCGTTCGATTCGGAATAGCGCTTTACAATACCTTCGACACAAAAACATCGAAGAGCAATACCGGGCTCAGATTACTTATTCCGACTCCTATGAAACTCCGGAACAATCACTAACAGGTAATGAACTATCCGGAATAGTTGATACAACCCTCAAAGAACTTCCTGAACGGTGCAGGCAAATATTCCTACTCAACAGGGTTAACGGTTTAAAGTATAGGGAGATTGCCGATTTACTGAAAATATCAGTTAAAACCGTTGAGGCCGATATGGGCAAAGCACTGGTTGTACTTAGAGATCAACTCTCACGTGCCGGATTTAATAATAGGTAATGACTAATATGATAGAACCATGAACCATACACCAAAAACGTACCTAACCCAGACAGCAAAATACCTAAGCAACGAAATGCTCTTGCCTGATAGGATTTGGTTTAGACTTAAATATCTACCTAACCCAAAAGTAAGGGCGGAACTTAACCTGTTTAAAGAGTGCTACAAGGATATGAATAGTAACGACCAGAAAAAGAACATCGTGTTTGATACCGGAAAAGCATGGTTAAAGTTTCAGGAAAAGATAAAGGTGAAGCATGCAGCAGAAAATCCCGAGCCTATACCTAAGCTTAAATTTAGCCCTATGGCTGTTGCTGCCTCCCTAATAACCTTGCTTGCCTTATCGGTATCGGCATGGTTTTACTTTAACCCTTCAACCATAACACTGGCCAATTTAGCTCAAAATAACACTATAATACGTACGCTGCCCGATGGATCGCAGGTTTTTATAGGGCAAAATACCATTTTGGAATATCCAAAACGCTTTGTGGGTAAAACCCGAAGCGTTAAGCTGAACGGCGAAGCATACTTCCATGTTATCACAGATAATTCTAAACCTTTTACCATAAAAACAGCTCATGCCAATATACGTGTTGTGGGCACATCGTTTAACCTAAAAACAACGGAAAGGGAGGTTCAACTCAAGGTTACCGAGGGTAAGGTTCGGATTACCTTAACCTCCAATAGGAAAAGTGCACTTGTGATAGCCGGCGAATCGGCCATTGCCAGTGAAAACGACATAGTCACCAATGTACTGCCCACTGGCGAAACCGTTAAATCGACCATGAAGTACCTGATGTTTCAGGACGAAACCATTGATGATATAGTCAGGGTTATTAACAGTACATATAGTTCAAATATTAAGGTTTTAGGTGATGATTTAAAAAATATGAGAATTTCGGTTACTTTTGAAAACGACATCAGCAGTATTGTTAGCATCCTGTCGGCATCGTTTAACCTCAAAGTAACACGCAGCCCCGATGGAAGCATCACCCTTAGCAGGTAAAATACCAATAATACAATGGTTCCGCACTACTATACACCCAGTCGTGCTTATCACCTTAATGCTTATTGCCACCAAAGTTTACGCCAGCGAACCTGATAGCCTACTGCAACAAAAAATTACCATAACCATAAAACCCACCACCCTGTTTAAAGCGCTAAACCAAATTGGCGATAAAGCAGGGTGTTTTTTTATTTATGATAGCCGCGATGTTAAAAGCGATAAAAGGGTTAGGCTGCTGGAGTGGAACAGTAAACCACTACACCACCTACTCGACCAAATTATTAACGACACCCTTATTAAATATAAGGTGATTGGCAAACATATTTTACTTTACAAACCAAAACCATCCTATAACAAAAAAGATGACACCAGGGAATATAATGTTAGCTACGTACAGGTGAGTGGACGCATAGTAGATAAAGAAACCGCCCTGCCAATTGCTTTTGCAACCATTGGGATACCAAACTTAGCCCTGGGAACCGTAAGCAACCTCGATGGAATTTTTACCCTTAAAGTACCAGACGCATACGTTGATTCGTGCATAGCCATATCGCACATTGGCTACACCCCCAAAATAGTTCCTGTTGGGCTTCTTACCTCGAAAACCTCTGAGATATTCCTTGAACCATCATTTATTGCTGTTCAGGAAATTTTTATTAGAAATATTGACCCGCGCAGCATGGTTAGCGAAGTGGTAAAAAAGCGGTTTCAGAACTATATCCAGCAAGATATCTATATTACCGCTTTCTACCGCGAGGGAGTGCTGCGCAATAAAAAAATTGTAAGCTATTCCGAGGCGGTTACAAAGATTTTCAAATCGTCGTACCGTTCCGATTCCCGCAACGACCAGGTTAAACTCATTCGGTTCAGAAAGATGGAACAGGCCAAACGGCGCGATACACTTGATGTAAAATTACAGGCAGGCGTAAAAGCATCACTCGATATCGATATCATGAAAAACCTACCCGACTTTCTGGACCCTGAATATACCCAATACTACGACTACTCCCGTTCCGACATTGTGGTGTATGACAATAAAACGGCATACGTTATAGAATTTAGGCAAAAACCCGAAATTGCTGAACCACTATTTGTAGGTTCCCTTTATATCGATACCGAAACCCTTACCCTACTGGCTGCTGAGTTCGCTATAAACCCCGATTTAGTTCAAAAGACAGCCAGCCAGCTGGTTGTAAGAAAGGGGAAAGGCATACGCGTTCAACCCCAAAAAATCAGCTATAGGGTTAATTACCAGGAGCATAACGGCAAATGGTATGTAAACCATATAAGGGGCGAAATTAACCTTAGGGTGCTAACCCGCTTTTGGCCCATAGCCAACACCTTTGAGCTCTTTTTTGAGTATGTGGCGCTCCAGCTCGATACCACTAACGTAAAACGCTTTGCAAAACGGGAAACCGTAAGGACAAACGAGGTTTTTTCCGAAGCGCAAGCCGAGTACGACCCTAACTTCTGGAGCGAGCTGAACTACATTGAACCCGAGGTGAATATAAGCAAAGCCCTTCCCCAGCTAAAAAAATTAACTTCCGGCAATGCTGAATAAAAAATTACTAATGTTTCGCACTTAATTCTTATGGATTAAGATGTTAAAATACAAACACATACAATCTTCGTGGGCTTTGTGAATCTCTTTGAGACCTTTGTGGTTAAAATCTAAATCGCTGAATATAACCACAAAGAACACGAAGTAAGCACAAAGTTTCACAAAGTATTAAATATATATTGGAGTTATCAATCGCTTGGTAATGAATTACATGATAATTTCAATCCATTTGTAAATATTTGATTTATGAGGCTGGTTTAAAAAGTTATTAGGCGAAAGGCTAAGGCTAAGGCGGAGGTGGAAGTTGAAACGTTAGTCGTTAGAGGTTGACGTTTAACATTTAACGTTTAACGGTAAAAAATGGGCTTTGAATCTGAAATCTGGAATCTGAAACCTCGAACCTTGAACCTTGAACCTTGAACCTTGAACCTTGAACCTTGAACCTTGAACCCTGAACCCTGAACTTTTAACTTTTAACTTTTAACTTTATTGTTCCATACGAGAACCATTATTTTTAATGAAAATTGGCTTTTTAGATTGGACTCAAATATTAATTAACATTTAACTTTGCAGCGAAAGGCTTTTAATTTTCGTCATTAAAACAAAAGTATGACACCATGAACGTTGAAACTAAAACAACGGCAGGCCAGGCCATGGGGATTGTAGGAATAATCCTTGCTATTACTTCTCTTATACTGGCCTTTATCCCCTGCATTGGATTTGTAGCACTACTGCCAGCAGCCTTGGCTGTGGTGTTCAGTATAATTTCAATTATACAGGCATCAAATGGCTATGGCTCAAAAGGTTTGGGTATTGGTTCGCTGATAGTATCGGTACTATCAATTTTCTTAGCAGTAATCTGGTTATCAGTTATTGGATGGGGCATTCCAATTCTGAATGAACTTGATAAGAATCACCATAAAATTGAAATCTTTGGTAAGGAACTTGAAAAAGAGCTTAATGATGCCAACATACATATTAAGATTGAAACTGATAGCATGGTAAAAACCCTCAGATCGCTCGAAGGTGAAACCGATAGCATTACCGTTGTAACCGTGAAAAAAGTGAAAGAAAATAAAGGGGAAACCTCACAGGATGCGGTTATTACCATTGAAACCGACTCAGTTCAAATCCGAATCGAAGCAAAAGAAAAAACCAAAAAGTAGTACTATTAACCACCATAATCCAACCGCTAATGCATATTTCAAAGTAAATTCAGCATTTACGCTGATTTTACTTTTGATAATTCTTTACTCACTGCTTTTTAAGGGTAGTAACCATCCCATTCCCGCGGCATTAACTGAACTTACCGGATTAGTTCCGCCAAGTAAAGGTTTATCGGCAGCATTCTCGCAAATCGTAAGGTTCAATTTTCCCGAGGCGTACAGGTTAAACCCGCATTCCCTCAGAATTTTCTCATTCTTTTTTATTCAACTCTTAGTTAGGGGCAGCATACTATTAGTGTTAACAAGATATAAACCCTCAACCAGAGTGCTAATAGCCATCGATATTACCTTTTCTCTTTTACTTTTTATATACTGCTTTTACCCCTTTATGGAATACACCTTCAACATTCTACTCCAGCTTCTGCAGTAGCTCATTGAATGTGAACCCCTCGGTTGCCCTTATCCCCTTGGGGGTTAGCTGCAGCTCACTACAATCGACAAAATAATCGTGCTGATAGATAAAGATATACTTACCATCAAAAGCTTCCTTTAAGAAAGTTTCCTTTTCTTTTAGGGTTATCAGGGGTTCCACATCGTAGCTCATTATCCATGGCAGGTGTATGTGCGAAGTAAAAGGGAAAAGATCGGCAACAAAAACCAACTTCCGCCCCTTGTAGCTGATAACCGGAATAATCTGTCCACGGGTATGTCCATTGAAAAATCGGAGTTCAATGCCAGGTATAAACTCCCCTTGCGCTTCAATAAAATGTAATGCACCCAGGTCGCGCATGGGAAGAAGATTCTCAGGTAAATAGGCATCGGCCTCACGAGGATTTGGGTTTATAGCCCATTCCCATTGGGCATGCGATACATGGTAACGAGCGTTGGGAAACGTAAGCTTAAAAATACCATCGGCATCGCGGTAAATTCCCCCTCCGCAGTGGTCGTAATGCAGGTGGGTTAAAACAATGTCGGTAATGTCGGTTGGCGCATATCCCCTTTTGGCAAGGCCATCAATCAAACCCTCACCACCAAAGGCATAAACATGACTCATGAACCTTTCATCCTGCTTATTGCCAATACCATTGTCAAAAAGTACCACCCTCCCTTTGGTTTCAACCACAAGCGATTTTAACGCAAGAGGAATAAGGTTGTTCTCATCGGCTGGATAAACCCTGTTCCACAAAACCTTTGGAACAACACCGAACATGGCACCACCGTCAACCTTAAAGTTTGAAATATTAAAATAGGATAATTTCATAGACACTGGATTTTGGAATTTTAATTTAAATGGTTAAGACTGAGGCATTAGGATTTCTACAGCCTCAAAAAACGTCCTTTTATAATTTCAGAACTCATGACATAAAAGCAAAATAAAATGTTGCAAGTTTACATAAATTAGTTAATATATAGGTAAAAGAAAAAACACTAAATTCTCTTATATAACTTCNNGCCAATTGGGACTCTTAAAACCATACAGAACCAGACAATCAACCAGAAAGTATCAACCATTAGAGTTTACTGGCTAACGATATTCAAGAAAATGGCATAAAATCTTTTCCCGCAAATGGGTGGCAGGGGTTTCGTAGCGGGGG
>DFYV01000101.1 GCA_002383425.1 Bacteroidales bacterium UBA4073
AGAAGAAAATTACGTCAATTTATTTTACGATTCAAACTTTGTAAAACATTGATTATCAAGCATGGGTCAGGAGTTCTGCAATTATTACATCTAAGGACAGAATTATCAACCCACCTGGGCATAGTGTTCAAGCTGCTCCCGATTCACAATGTAAATATCCTTTTCAATCAGTTTTATTAGTCCTTCGCGTTCAAATTCTTTCAGGATTTTGGTGGTGTTGATGTGCGATATACCCGCAAAATCGGCAATATCTTTGCGCGAGAGCAATCGGAATATATTTATCTCCTTGAGCCGATGTTCGGTAAGAAAAAGAAGCGTTAGCGCAAGTTTGCCTGTTATTTGTTTGTAGGTGAGGTGTGCGTGGAATTCCATCAGTGCATTTTCATCTTCTGTGGCTCGTTTGAGTAGTTTAAGCGCCAGGGTTGAGTTGGTTTCAAGTAGCGTTTTAAACAGCGAGGTGTTAATTGCACATGCCGAAAGGTTGGTAAGTGCTTTATAGGTGTAATTGCAATTGGTAACTCCCAGAATACTTTGGAGTCCTATAAAATCGCCTTCGCGGAGAATATCTACATTAACCGACCTGTTTTTTTCGGTTTCAATGTATTTAAGTACAAATCCTTCGGTAATGAATATAACCTGATTGGGAGCTATACCTTTCTTACCGAGCAATTCTCCCTTTTTATAGCTAATAATTTTTCGGTCAACCGAAATGGCATCCCACTCCTCCTGGGTTATGAGGCTAAAGCACGATATTGGTAATTCAGAAAAGTTTGTTTTCATAGTGCAAAAGTAAATAGAATTGGTAAATACCAATTCTTTGGTTTGTGAATATCAAAGGGAAATGAAAAAATGGAAGCCAAGGTGTTTTACATTTGTAGCGGTTAAAAATTAAATTTTATAACATGAAACACATAGTTGATACGGAATATAAGGATGGTTTAACCTTTGTGTCAAAGGTTGATGGCCATGAGGTGACAATCGATGCAGCCCAGAACGTTGGTGGTCGCGATTTGGGCCCACAGCCTAAAGAGCTGATGCTCGTTTCACTTGGTGGATGCACCGGTATGGATGTTATATCAATCCTTAAAAAAATGAGGGTTGAGGTTGATTACTTTAACGTTAGGGTTGAGGCTGATGTAACCGAAGAACATCCTAAACATTACACTGCCATGCATATTATTTACCAGTTTAAGGGTAAGGATTTACCAATGGATAAGCTGGAAAAAGCTATTAACCTATCGCAGGATAGGTATTGTGGGGTATCGTATGTTTACCGTAAAGCGATGAAATTAACTTACGAAATACAAATATTAAACCAGTAAAATATGACGCTTGATACAAATTTAACCCACATCACATCTGCCGATGAGTGGAAGAAGATTCTCAATGAGAACGAAAACGTTATGATTTGCTGTGGCCGTATGGGTCCCATGTGCATACCTGTTTACGAAATCATGGAAGAGCTCGAGGAAGTGTACAAGCACGTTAGGTTCGCCGATATGCTTTTCGATATTCCCGATGCAGCTGTAATTAGGAGTGCTCCCGAGGCAAAAGGTTTTATGAGTTTGCCCTTTACCATGTACTATAAAAACGGTGAGGTGGTTAAGGCAACCAGCAGCATTCAAAGCATGGAGCAGATTACCCAAATTTTAGACGAGCAGTTTGGTAAACCGTAAAACTAATTCACATGTTAGATTCAACCCATTACGATGTTATTGTAGTTGGTGCAGGGCCTGCCGGATTAACGGCAGGCATTTACCTTTCGCGTGCTAAGGTTAGCACTCTCATTCTTAATCAGGGGGCTACTGGAGGGCAGCTCGTTTTAACGCATGAAATTGCAAACTATCCCGGGGTTGAAACCATAAGCGGATATAAGTTGGCTGCAACCATGAAAAAGCAGGCAATAGGGTTCGGTGCCAAAATTAAAAGTATTGCTCAAACGCCTGAGATCATTACTGATGGCAATTTAAAACAGGTGCGGGTTGGCGATGCAACTTATACTGCGCATGCAATAATTCTAACCCCTGGAGGAAATCCAAGAATGCTTGGCGTAAAAGGTGAACAAGAGTTTAAGGGAGTAGGAGTTTCATATTGCGCCACATGCGATGGTGAATTCTTTACCGGTAAGGAAATTATTGTGGTTGGCGGTGGAAATTCAGCTCTTGAAGAGGCTGTATCGCTCAGCAAGTACGCCAGTAAAATTACTGTTGTTCACCAGTTCGACCATTTTCAGGCTTTCCCTGCTTATGTGGATGAGGCAAAAAGAAATCCTAAAATCAGCTTTATCATGGAAACCCTTGTGGAAGAATTTGCTGGCGAAGGCAAACTCGAAAGGGTATTGCTCTTTGATAAGAAATCTGGCCAAAGTCGATGGTTTTCCACTGAGGGAGTTTTTATATTCATAGGTTATCAACCTAATACCGATTTTATTAAAGGTTTAGTAGATATTAATGCAAAAGGTGAAATAGTGGTGAATGCCGACATGGAAACCTCAGTACCGGGAATTTTCGCTGCTGGCGATTGCATTGCTAAACGCTACAGGCAGGTTACTACTGCGGTGGGTGAAGCTACGGTTGCCTCACTCGCAGCGGCAAACCATGTTTTTGAGCTAAAAAGTAATGTCAAAGTTTCAGTGTAGGTTCTTTGTAAAGATGAATCCCCATGATAACCAGCATTATAGTTGCTGTCTTGGTTTAATAGGTATTACAAGTCCAAACGGTTTAGGTTGAGGATGTCCTGCTGGAATGCCGGACAAGCCTGCCAGATAGTTGATGTGTTAATATCTTTTGAATTTCAAATTACGAATTACGAATTACGAATTACGCCTTTTTACCTTTTACTTTTGCCTTTTGACTTTTAACTTGATTTTGAACCTTGAACCTTGAACTTTGAACATCAAACCTCTAAATGGTTAACGTTTAACGTTTAACGATGGTTCTTCGTT
>DFYV01000051.1 GCA_002383425.1 Bacteroidales bacterium UBA4073
CGAACAACGAACAACGAACAACACTTATCAACCATCAACCATTATTCCGAACAACAAACAACGAACAACGAACAACGCTTATTAACCATCAACTATGCTTCCGAACAACGAACAACAAACAACGAACAACCCATCAACCATCAACCAACTTGTTAACTCAATTATTACCAAAAACTCGCTTCAATATATCAGTAACGCGGGCTGCTGGATCCTTTCTGATTTTAATTTCTTCCTGCTCTATAAGCACAAATAGCCCATCAATAGCCTTTTTCGTAACATAATCGTCGAGATTAGGGTTAACGGCCTTACCGCCGGTTAAAAGGGTTAACTTATTGTAGGTTGATGCCAATGGTTCCCAGTATGAGGTTAACTTCACCTTTTGAATGGCCTCGTGAACCACTGGTTGAAAAGCATTGGTAAGTTGTTCGGAAGTGGTTCTCCTAAAATATTCAGTAGCTGCGTTATCGGGCCCTTTCAGTATGCCCATAGCATCGGTAAACGACATTTTAGTGATGGCATCGGTAAATATGGGTAAAGCCTTTCGGGTTGCCTCCTCGGCAGCACGATTGAGAGTTAGCGTAAACTCATCTACCTGTTTTGAAAAGCCAGCATCAACTAAAGTTTTTCGAACCTTTTCGGCTTCAGGAGGGAAAGGGATAAAAATCTTTGGGTTTTTGTAAAACCCATCGAGCTGTGAAGCTAAACCCGTGGAGTTTTTTGCCCCAACCGTTAAGGCCTCTTTAAGCCCCTGAACCACCTCAACGGCTGTTAATGGTTTGCTTCCACCTTGTTGTGGAACAGGGAAATTAGAAGGAATTACTATTTCAGCGCAAGCCGAAACCAACGTAACTAACGCGAAAAACAAAACCTTTTTCATACCTTAGATTTTATTGTTTACAATATTTCCATTCAGGATAACCGTTTCAATTAAATCGGAAGTATAGGCATAGGGTAAATACTCATAACTTGATATAGGCTTAGTTATAAACACGTTAGCCACTTTACCCCTGCAAATAGTTCCGTGAGTATCGGAAATGCCCATGGCATAAGCTCCATTAATGGTTGTAGCATTTATAACTTCCTCAGGTAACATGCGCAACTTAATACATCCAAGTGACATGATGAATTTCATATCGCCCGAGGGTGATGAGCCCGGGTTGAAATCGGAAGCCAGAGCAACCGGTAACCCGGCGTTAATCATTTTACGAACAGGGGGATCGGCCATACCCAGGAAAAAGGCTGCACCGGGTAACAGGGTCGGCATGGTTTCGGAGCCCAACAGTGCCTCTATTTCGGCATCGCCGGTATATTCAAGGTGATCGACAGATAAAGCATTATACTTTACGCCTACTTGTATTCCCCCTGAAAAATCGAGCTCGTTGGCATGAAGTTTTGGCCTAAGGCCATACTTGATACCAGCCATAAGAATGCGTTCAGTATCTTCAACCGTAAAGAAACCTTTGTCGCAAAATACATCGATATAATCGGCTAAACCTTCAGAGGCCACCATGGGTATCATCTCATTAATAATCAGATCGACATAGTCAGCTTGATGTCCCTTATATTCGGCTGGTACCGCATGGGCACCCAGAAAAGTTGATTTTATGGTAATCGGGGTAGTTTCCTTTAGCCTGCGGATAACCCTCAGCATTTTAAGTTCGCTTTCAGTGGTTAGGCCATAACCGCTCTTAATTTCAACAGCGCCTGTTCCCTTACGAATAATTTCGTTTATACGTTCCAGCGATTGATTGTAAAGTTCATCTTCGGAAGTTTCGGCCAAAAGTTTGGCCGAATTTAAAATACCTCCACCACGTTTTGCAATCTCCTCGTACGAAAGCCCCTTTATCTTATCGATATATTCAATTTCCCTGCTTCCTGCATATACCAAATGGGTGTGTGAGTCGCAAAAAGAGGGGAAAACCATTCGTCCAAATGCGTTGTATATCAGCACATCGCCCAAAAGTGACGATAGGTCGGGTGTTTTGGCCATGGGGCCAAAATCGGCAATCAGCCCGTTGTCGAGCAGCAGGAATGCATTATCAATTGTTTGCAACTTAGCCATATCATTCCCTGCTTTCCAAACTACTGGCTTATCCTCAACCTGAATCAACTTTTTAATGTTAAGTATAAGTATTTGCATGATAGAATGCTGTTTTATGGCCTCGAAGATAGGCAATTATAAGTAATTCTAAAATGTTTTTAAGCACGTTTCGTATAGGAGATGGTAGTGAGTAGGAAAAACATCATTTTTAGTGAAATTTGGCTTTTTGGACAAGGCTTAATTTTTATACCAACAAATTATCTCATAAACTCATCATCACATCATCACGTCAACCATTTTCTCGAACAACAAACAACGAACAACAAACAACGAACAACAGTTAACCATCAACAATTAAAACGCATACAAACAAATGATGCCCAAGCAGTGAATCTTTAATAAAAAAACCGCCCATACTGAGCGGTTTTTCATATGGCTATTTACCTTTTCTTTTTCTTTAGTTGCTCCTGTTGCTTGGCCATTTCCTCGAGCCTTTGCTGCCATTTGGATTTAGTGACAGGCTTTTTGGTGTTTTCGTGAAGTTTTGCCAACAGAGCCTTATCATCGACAAAACGGCGGAAAATGAATGTTTGACCTAAAGTTATAACGTTTGAAAGTAAGTAGTAGTAGCTAAGCCCGGCAGAGTAATTGTTGAACCAAAAAAGTAGCATGATTGGCATCATCCATGTCATCATAAATTTCATTCCGGGCATTTGCGCATTGGTATCGCCCATTTGGTCGGTGTTCAACTTAGAGGTAAGATAAGTTGAAACAGCCATTAAAAGGGTGAATAAGCTGATGTGATCGCCAAACCATGGTAGGTTGAAAGGTAATTGAAGTATTGAATCGTACGACGAAAGGTCGTCGGCCCAGAGAAAACTTTGCTGCCTTAGCTCGAACGAAGCAGGGAAGAAACGGAACATAGCAATGAGAATGGGGAACTGTATGAGAACGGGGATACATCCTCCCATTGGATTAACCCCAACCTTCTTGTAGAGCGCCATAACAGCTTGCTGCTTTTTAACGGCATCCTCTTTCTTAGGATACTTTGCATTGATTTCGTCAACTTGAGGTTTAAGCACCCTCATTTTAGCGGAGCTGAGATACGACCTGTAAGTTAATGGGAATAGAAAAAGCTTGATGATAATGGTGAGCAGCAAGATGATTACCCCATAGTTTGTAAGAAATCGGCTGAGAAAATTGAATACGGGTATTACAACAAACTTGTTAATCCAACGTATGATATTTCGACCTAATGGGACAACATTTTCAAAGCCTAAGCTGTACGATTTAAGAGTTTTATAGCGGTTAGGGCCAAAGTAAAACTTTAATCCAATACTTTCACTCTCCTTATTCTGGTAAGGCAACGCCAATCGGGCGGTAAACTGCTTAACATGTTCTCCATCGTCGATATTAACCGACTTCAAATCGGCGTTTACAAAGTAATCGTCAGCTACAATTACCGACGAAAAGAACTGGTGTTTAAAATCGACCCACTTAATTTTATTGTTTAATTCCTTTGAGTCTTCCTTATTTCTGGAATTAAATTCCTCGTAATCTTTGTTTTGGAATTGGTAAGCAATAGTGGTATAGTTACGCTCATTATCCAAACCTTTTTCCATGCGTAAAAGTTTTGAATCCCAAACAAGGTCGATATACCCCAACCGGTTACCAATATTCTTTTCCAACCCGGCAAACCTGATGTCAAAATCAAGCATGTAGCTACCAGGTTTAATGGTATAAATGTAATCGATAAAGGCGTTGTTAAAGGCAGTTAACCTCATGGTTACCGATACCGAATCGGTAGTAACCACTATTACACTATCGGATGTTTGAGGGGCAAAAAACAAATCGTTTGTTTTAACGGCAACATTATCGCCCCAAAACTGAAGTCCAAATGTGTTTTCATCGCCGGTAAATAATATAAGTGGCTCGCCGGAATACGTTTTGAATTTTTTTAGCTCAACCGAATAAATACGTCCCCCTTTGGATGTAAGGGTAACCTTCATCAGGTCGTTTTCAAGGGTAACCAGCTTACTTTTTCCATTTGCTGCATCGGCAAATAGTCCGAACTCGGCAACCGCTTCCTGCTTTTTGGCGCTGTCGGAAAGTAACGCTTGAGCCTGCTCCTCGGCAAGGCGTTGTTGCCTTTCCTGTTCTTGGACCCTAGCAATTGAATCGGCTTTACGCTGGTAAACCTCACGCTCTTCCTTTGAAGGTTGTGTAAAGTAACCAAAGCCAATCATAATAAGAAAGATCAATACTAACCCAATTACTGTATTCCTATCCATTAGTGAACATATTAGTTAAAATTTAGAAGTGATGTAGAGCACAAAGGTAATACTTTGACCTAAACCTATTTGTTAAAATTCATTGCAGCTTTCACAAAATCAACAAACAAGGGATGTGGTCTAAGAACTGTACTGTTATATTCCGGATGAAACTGAACCCCAACAAACCATGGGTGATTGGATAGTTCCATGATTTCGACCAGGCCTGTGTCGGGGTTAATACCAGCAGGAACCATTCCCGCCTTTTGGAACTGGTCAAGATACTTATTGTTAAACTCGTAACGGTGACGATGTCGTTCGTTTACTTCAAGTTGCTTATATGCCGTAGAGGCAATTGAGCCTTTGGTTACCACACAGGGGTAAACTCCTAAACGCATGGTTCCCCCCATATCGGTTATTCCCTTTTGATCTTCCATCAGGTCGATAACAGGATGAGGTGTAGTCCGAACCATTTCGGTGGAGTTAGCATCGGCTAAACCAAGGACATTACGGGCAAATTCAATAACAGCACACTGCATACCCAAGCAAATACCAAAAAATGGGATTTTATTTTCGCGGGCATACTTTACGGAAAGAATTTTCCCCTCAATGCCACGATGTCCAAAGCCTGGTGCCACAAGAATACCTTTCAGATGACCAAGCTTTTGCGCAAGGTTATCGGGATTAATATCCTCGGACTGAATGAGTTCCAAATCGACCTTACAGTCGTTTGCTGCTCCTGCATGAATGAACGATTCAATGATCGATTTATAGGCATCGGGGAGTTTTACATACTTTCCAACCAATCCTATTTTTACATGGTGACGCGGGTTTTTAACCCAGTTAACAAATTTTGTCCAATCGTCGAGCTGGGGTTCGGATGCAGGAAGATTGAGCTTACGAAGTATGGTAAGGTCTAACTTTTCGTTAAGCATCAGTAAGGGTACCTCATAAATGGTTTTAACATCGATTGATTCAACCACGGCCTCGGGCTCCACGTTACAGAAAAGGGCAACCTTTCGGCGTATATCGTCGCTCAGGTGCTTCTCGGTACGTAACACAAGCACGTCGGGCTGAATACCGTTTTCGAGAAGTTCCTTGACGGAGTGTTGGGTGGGTTTGGTTTTCAGCTCACCCGACGCCGATAGAAAGGGTACTAAGGTAAGGTGGATAAATGCTGAATTGGTTGGCCCCAACTCCCACTTAAGCTGTCGAACTGCCTCGATATACGGTAACGATTCGATATCGCCAACCGTACCGCCAATTTCGGTGATTACCACATCAAACTTACTCTTTGTCCCCAGTATCTTAATTCGACGCTTTATTTCATCGGTGATATGGGGAATTACCTGAACAGTTTTTCCTAAGTAATCACCACGGCGTTCCTTACTAATAACCGTTTGGTAAATTTTACCGGTGGTAACATTGTTGAGCTGCGATGTTGGTAAGCTAATAAACCGCTCGTAGTGTCCCAGATCGAGATCGGTTTCAGCCCCATCTTCGGTTACATAGCACTCCCCATGCTCGTATGGGTTGAGTGTTCCAGGGTCAACATTAATGTAAGGGTCAAGTTTCTGGATGGTAACAGAATAACCCCTACTCTGCAAAAGTTTACCCAACGAAGCTGAAATAATACCTTTACCCAACGAGGATGCTACTCCTCCGGTGACAAAAACATATTTGGTAGATGAGGCCTGTGGCATTGTACTGATAGTATTTTACCGTTATAGCTTATCAATAAGTTTAATTTTTTCGTTCAATTCGGCAATTTCCTCCTTAGCCCGCTCAATTTTACGTTTAACCTCCTCAAGCATGGCTTCGGCATTCTTGGTTTTGGCAAAGAAACCGATGTTGTTTTCCCAAACAGTAAGATCGTTCTCCAGCTGACGCATACGGTTAAACATGCGTTCCCTATTCTGACGGAGTTTTGACAGGGANNTTCCCTCCTGGGAATTCAGCTTATCAAAATGCTTTTTAATGGCTGTTCGGAACCGTTTTTGAACTTCGTCCTTTACCTTTAAGGGAACAAAACCAATTTCGGTCCACCGCCGTTGAAATTCCTTGAGAGCGTTAAGGTTTTCTTCCATATTCTCGCTAAACTCAAATGCTTCAACCTCGGCAATTAGCGCTTCCTTGGCTTTAAGGTTTTCATCGTAGGAATTGTCAACGGAAGCAAAATAGTTCGATTTTTGCTCAAAGAAGTAATCGCAGGCTGCCCTGAAACGTTTCCAGATTTCGTTGGAGTTCTTACGGGGTACTGGCCCTATTTGCTTCCAACGTTTTTGCAGGTTGATAAGGTCCTCTGTGGTCTTTTTCCAATCGGTGCTTTCCTTAAGGGATTCAGCCTGCAAGCAGAGTTCAGTCTTTTGCTGGAGGTTATTAAGTTGAACTTCCTTAATTTCCTTAAAGAATTCGCGTTTCTTGTTAAAAAAGATATCACAGGCATTGCGGAAACGCTCAAAAACCTTGTTGTTATCCTTTTTAGTAGCAAAACCTATTGTTTTCCATATTTTCTGTAGTTCAATCAGTTCCTTGCTGAGTTTATTCCACTCTTTAACTGACTTTGGATTCTGATTGGCAAGCTCTTCGGCTTTTTCGCAAATTTCAATTTTAGCATCAAGATTCTTCTTTTGCTGCTCTTTAATGCTCTCAAAATGCTCCTGATGTTTTTTGTTGATTTTGGAGGTTGCCTCCTTGAATCGCTCCCAGATTTCGTTTTGGTTTTCACGGGGAACAGGCCCAACCTCACGCCACTGCTCATGTAGCTTTTGTAACTTTTTAAAGGCTAATACCACCGAGGGCTCAAGCAGTAGTTCTTCGGCTTGCTCACAAAGACTAATTTTTGCCTCAAGGTTTTTCTTTAGGTCGAGGTCCCGAAGCTCTTTGCTGATCTTAACAAAATCGTAGAATGTCTGAACGTGATGATGGTAATTATTCCATAAGTCATTAAGGCTTGCCTGTGGTACCGGACCAATTTCGAGGAATTGTTTCTGCAAATCGCGGAACTCCTGATATATTTTCCCTACTGGATCGGTACTATTAACCAATTCCTTAATTTTTTCAATAACCTGTAATTTTAACTCCAGGTTATGCTGCTTTTGCTCTTCGAGCTGGCTGTTATACTGAGCGCGTTTTGTCCGATACTGCTTAAGGAGTTCTTTAAACTGCATTTCGGTAATATCATCAGGAAGGGTGAACTGCTCCGGGTCGCCTCCAGCATCAACAAACTCCTTCCTCAGCTTCTCAATCTCTGCTCTTTGTTTACGGTAGAATACACTTTTTAAACTCTCAACTTTCTGTCGGATTTTTTGAATTGGCCGGTTGTTAATCAGATCTTTAAGGGTTTGCACCAGTTCATCCCTCGATAGGTTTGAGTAATCCAGGTGAGGTTCATCGTCTTCCTCATCAATTTCGGGCTCCTCCTCGTTGTCTTCATCAGAGTCGGGGTGATCATCATCCATTTCAATAGGCTTTAAATCATCCTCGGTGGGCTCATCATCATCAGCCTCATCGACTAAGGGTAAAGGTTTATCAGTATCACCCCCCGCCAATTCATTCTCGTTATCAGCGTCGCTTTGACTGCTGCCATTGGAAGATACAATCGTACCCTCGATGTTTTCGAGGTTTTGATCCTTGGGACCATTCAGCTCATTAGTACTCATAGTTCAAAACTTAACCAGTTAGAAATCAGAAATATCTCAAATTATTTTGCCTACGAAAATACTAATAATCGTGGTTAACACCAACTAAAAGTTTGTAAAGTTTGTAAAGTGAAAGGTGAAAGGTGAAAAGTGAAACGTTAGACGTGAGACGTGAGACGTGAGGCGTTGGGCGTTGGGCGTTGGGCGTTGGGCGTTAAAAGTGAAACGTGAAACGTGAAAAGTGAAAAGTGAAAAGTGAAAGGTGAAACGTGAGACGTGAGAAGTGAGACGTTGGGCGTTGGGCGTTGGGCGTTGGGCGTTAAAAGTGAAACGTGAAAAGTGAAAAGTGAAAGGTGAAAGGTGAAAGGTGAAAGGTGAAAAGTGAAACGTGAGACGTGAGACGTGAGACGTGAGACGTTGGGCGTGAAAAGTGAAACGAGAAAAGTGAAAAGTGTAGTTTATTGATAATAGGTATTTTAACTAAAAACACAAATTTAGGGGGTGTAATAAAACAATTTTATAAATAATATTTATTTCTTCCTTATTATATGTATCTGGCATTCAACAATATGACTTTATAAAAGTTCAACTTTGTACCCTTTTAGACCGAACTCATATATTCATACCTTCTGATCCATGCTTGAGAATCAATATTTTACAAAGTTTTAATCGTAAAATAAATTGA
>DFYV01000011.1 GCA_002383425.1 Bacteroidales bacterium UBA4073
ACTATGCAGTTTACGCCGTTTATGATTTTTGCCTCATTGCTCAGCCCATCCAGGTAGCCGATGACCTCATGCTTGAATGGTGTGGTAATATTTGCCCCGCTAATATTGATTTTTTTGATAATATCGACTAAATCACTACCGTTTTTGGGTCGAATACGGGTGTAGTATGAATTAATCCCTTGCTTTTGGAATACTGCATTAAAAAGCTGGGGACTTTTGCTATGTAGAATTGGATTCCCAAAAACAGCATAGGTTTCCATAATTATTGATTTATGGAGTTCAGTATCTCATTCATTTTGATGTAATCAATTTGTCCCGGAGCAGTTCCCTTTCCGGGTAATCCGGCGTAGGTGAATGGTGCGCCAAGAATTGGCGCAGCAATACGGGTAATGGTTCCAACTTGCCCCATGCAAAAGGCAAGGATATTTGAGTGATTTTCATAAAGCGATAGAACCCTGGCGCAATCGTTAGGGCTATTAGCCATGCATGCAATTTTGGTTAATGCCGGGTTGTATGCACTGGCACTGGTAATAATGCTGTTAAAAATTGATGTGGATGGTGTTTTATCGTAGTTGTGATATGAAATTATCACCCTACAATTTTTAGTTCGGGCTTTGGCAACAACTTTTTTGATGACATCGTCTGGGGTGTCAATGTCAACATCTACCCACGCTGCACCGAACTCAATGACTTTGTTTAACTTGTCAAGCATCAACTCATAATCACCATTATTAGCCCGATAGGTTATAATCAGGTTGCCATGAAGGGCCAACAGCTGTTTTAGCTCATCTTTGCTGAGGTCAAGTAAATCAACTCTAAGCTCAATCAATGGGAATTTTGGCAGAAGATTTTTGATTTCTTCAAAATTAGCTTTTCCTATACTTACACAAATATCAGGACGTATAACGTTCATTTTGTTATGCTTACGGTTCTATAAAGGTTTTTAACTCATCAAGTGTCATGGTTTCAATTTTTGGGTTTCCAATTCCTTGCAGTAAAATAAAATCGATGTTGCTGGCATTCCGCTTTTTATCTTTGGCCAGAATGTTGACAACTGCATGGGGGTCAACATTAATGCTGGTTGGTAATCCGAACGAGTTGAGCAGATTCATTATCCTCAGATATTCCCGTTTACTTATAAACCCTTTTTTCATCGACATTCTACAGGCAAATTCTATTCCTATGCTCACAGCTTTACCATGCGGTATTCCGGTAATAGTTTCAACGGCATGCCCCCATGTGTGGCCAAAGTTGAGGAATTTTCTAATACCATTCTCCCGTTCATCGGCTGTAACAATAGAGGCTTTTACCTTAACCGATTCAGCGATGTGTTTTGAGATCAGAGGCTGTTTAAGCTGAAGTAAATGGTTGCAATCATTTTCGAGCTGTTCAAAGATTTTAATATCCGAAATCAATGCGTGCTTTACCATTTCGGCAAAGCCATTAACCAATTCTTCCTTAGGTAATGTTTGCAAGAGATCGGTATCGCAAATCACAAAGCGGGGCTGGTTAAAGGTTCCAATAATATTTTTATACCCGTCGAGGTCAACACCATTTTTTCCACCTACACTGGCATCAACTTGAGCGAGTAAACTTGTTGATACAAAGCCAAATTCAATTCCTCGCATGTAGGTAGATGCCACAAAACCTGTAATATCGCAAACAACGCCTCCTCCAATTCCAAGTATGAAGCTGTTTCGGTCCGCATTGCTCAGGAGCAGCCAACGGTAAATATTTTCGATGTACGCCAGCTGTTTAGAGGCTTCGCCTGGAATAATTGAGTAAACGGGTGCTTTAGGAAACCTGTTAAAGTAGGAATTCTGCACATTTTTATCGGTGATAATGAACAAGTCCTTACCGGGAAGATGATTGGATACATCTTCGATTTTTCCGTCAATAATTACGGTTGAAATTCCGTTTTTGCCCTTGATCTTGATGGTCTCCATGGTACCTTAACTGCCAATGCCAAAGTTAACCAATTTTTGCCATTTCAGTACCGTTCAGGGTTCGAGGTTCAATGTTAAAGGTTGAGTCCACTCCGAAAACCACGATAGCACGATAGCACGATAGCACGATAGCACGATAGCACGATAGCACGATAGCACGAAAGCACGAAGGCAAGAAAGAACGAAGGCACGAAGGCACGAAGGCAAGAAGGCAAGAAAGCACGATAGCACGAAAGCACGAAGGCACGAAAGCACGAAGGCAAGATAGTACGAAGGTACGAAAGAACGATGGCACGAAGTCAAGAAGGCAAGATTGCACGAAGGTACGAAAGAACGATGGCACGAAGGCAAGAAGGCAAGATAGCACGAAGGTACGAAAGAACGATGGCACGAAGGCAAGAAAGCACGATAGCACGATAGCACGTTTGTCATTCCGAACAAAGAACCGACTTGTCATTCCGAACGNNCAAAGTATTTTTCTATTAGATGCAGTTATGCAAAAGACCTATTCCCTTTTTTGTAAAAGGGGTGGCAAAACGAAGCGGCATACAGGAATGTGAAGAGTATGAGATTCCTCACTTCGTTCGGAATGACAAAAGGAGAAAGGGAAAAGTCAAAAGTTAAAAAGCGAAATTAGTAATTTCCGGGTAGAGCGGGTCGTTACCTCCCCGCTCCCCCACAGACCCGTACGAGCGGATTTCCCGCATACGGTTCGTCCTATTACGGCTTCGCTAAAAGATAGCAGCGATAGATATTCTTATCACTCCATCTTATATCCTTCCCGCTATCTGCATTTC
>DFYV01000052.1 GCA_002383425.1 Bacteroidales bacterium UBA4073
CTAAATTCTAACTTCTAAATTCTAAATTTATTTGGAGCGAAGCAACTATCTTGCTTTCGGCAACTTCTTGAATACAAATCGTTACTATGGTGAAAAAACTTATACGTTATCGTCCATTAATCGATATGTTTACAGCGCTTGTCAGTCTTTTCGGGTTCTACATGAATGGTAGCATCAATCCCAAGTTCCGTTCTTATAACATCTTCGATGTTAGAAATTATTTTGTGCGCTTGCTCAATGGTCATCAGGTTAGGCAGTCGAACATGAAATGTAAGTTCCTGATGCATAATATAATTATGGATATGAAAATGGTGGGCTTCCATTTTACCAAACCCCTGCCTAAAAATTATTTCTTTAACCTTTTCGACCAGGTCATCGGTTGGTACCTCGCCAAGAATAACCTCTGCGCTATCGGTAATAACCTTAATGCCAGAATAAAGTATTAGTAGAGCAACAATTATACTAAGAGTACCATCGATCCACCAGAAATACTTACCAATGAATATCCCCACAAGCACTACCACCGATGAAAGTGCATCGCTGCGGTGGTGCCAGCCATCGGCATTAACCGAAATGGATCCAGTTCGCCTGGAAATATAGAAAGCTACCTGAGCGAGTCCCTCTTTTAGCAGGATTGAAATAATAGTAACCACAATTGCAAGTGTTCCATAAGTTGTTCCTTCCCTGTTTCGGAGTTTTCCGATTCCTTCCGAAGCAAAATAAAAAGCAACAAAAGTGAGCATAGCGCCAATAAGTAATGATGCCACCAGTTCAGAACGTCCATGACCAAAAGGGTGATGCTGATCAGCAGGCTTGCGGGAATACTTTATGCCAACCAAAAGCACCACCGAGCTGATTGAATCGGAAAGGGTATGCCAGGCATCGGCAATTAGCGCCAATGAACCGGTAACAATCCCTGCCCAGTACTTCAGAATAAAAAGCAAAGTATTTACCCCAATTGAAATCCACCCTTCCGCATTGGCTAAAGGGGTATTTGACGAATTAAACCGATAGTTCATGGCTAGTAAAAGAATTCGGCGTTAATTACTACTGCATTCAACTGTAAAATCAGGAGCATACTTTACCATATACTGATTTGAGTTTAACATGTAACCCTCCTTGGTCAAAATAAATTGAAAACGGGTTTGAAGTGTTTTCATGGTATAAGTTGGAAGACACTGAGTGAAATTTGGTCCAAACTCCTTCAAGGCGCTTATGAAATAAAAGGCAATGTCATAACCTAAAAACGAAACCTGGCTTGGTTCCGAACGGAATTGCTCCCTGTACCGTTCAATAAATCCTTGCACATCTTTCTGAGAGTAATCAATAAAGAAAGGTGAAAAAATATGGGTGTTCAGGGCAAATAGGTAATCGGGTGGAATATTTTTCAGCTTGCGCCAGCGCGATGGCCCAAACACTTCGGTGTTTAAATTGTAATATGATTTAACGGCGTATAAATTACCCAAAATCTCCGCTATAAATGGCTCATCGTCCGATGGTACAATAATCACGTTAATGGTGTCGTGCTTAAGCATTTTAAGCAATTGTTCCTGAACATCAGCCGACTTATAAGCGGCAGTTTTATGGTAATACGTGGAAATAGGCACGCTATCGGCTCTGAATTTCAGGGTTAGCAACGAGTCGAAATGTTTAAGTCCCGGTGAGTACCAAGCTGTGGAGTCATATATCACCAGATAGTTTTTTTCAGGATATACGGTTAAATTACTCACAAAAATCTCCAGCTGGTTTTGGAACGTTTGGCTAACCGAAATCACGTTCTCTTTTGCGACTAACCCTTCCTTATTACTATATATTGGTGAAACAAAGTTGATATTGTTTTTGGCCGCAAACTGGGCAACTGGCTTAATTTCATCAAAAATAAATGGGCCTACCATCAATTCCGATACTTCAATACTCTTACTGTCAAGTATTTTAGAAACCTCATGCTGCGAGCGTTTTGTGTCGAACACGTTCAGGTTTACAGAAATACCCATTTTTTTTAAGGTATCTAAAGCTAACAAAAAGCCCTCATAAAATTCGAGCGACACCTGGGTAATTTGGGAGAGTTGTCCTGTAGGATCCTGAACATCACTTGTATCAATATCATCGACCAAAGTATATGGGGACTGATTTCCGGTTTGAGTGAAAGGTAATAGCAACGTCACGTTGAATGGATGCCCATCGTATGTGTACGCATTGTCGCAAGGCGAGACTTTTGCAGGGGCATCGGTTAGAAGACTATCAGCAATAATTGACTCATCGACAGGCTGTAGCTTTACCTTTGGAATTCGGAGCGTTGTGCCAAGTTTTAAGCCATCCTTTACCAAATCGTAATTGTAGTACTCTATTTCCTTGGGCGAAACGCTATACTTACGTGAAATTGCAAATAAACCCTCACGGGGTTGCACCTGGTGCAGTATAAACTCAACCGAATCAACCGCTGGTTGTTGTCCAATTTCAGCTATTGGCTTTTTGGGTATCCTAAGGGTTTGGCTATACTTTAAACCGTCTTTGGCATCTGGGTTTAAGCGGACTATATCATCGATGCTCACATTGTACATTCTTGATATGCCAAACAGGGTTTCCTTGCGTTTTACAATGTGGTAAATGAAATCGACGTCGGATTGTGTTTCCCTTACGCTTGCTGGAATCTTTAACGCCTGCCCTACCTTAAGGCCAGCGTAGATATCGGGATTGCTAATGGCAATGTCGGACTGGCTAACCCCGTATGCCTTACTTATGGAGTAAAGGGTTTCTCCTGGTTGAACTATGTGAACGTAGTAAGTTTTGCCATCAACCCTTACTTTATCCGTGGAAATTTTAACCTGAACCTCCTGCGAATACAGTATCAATGTTATTAATAGCAAGGGTAGTACTGAAAGTATTTTTTTGGCCATTGCTAATGGTTTACGTTAATACAAGCGATGATTAAAAATGACGTGCAGTCAATTACAAAAATACATAAATCAATCAATGAGTCCTGTCTAAAAAGCCAAATTTCATTAAAAAATGATATTCTCGTAAAGAACAATAAAGTTAAAAGTTAAAAGTTAAAGGATAAAGGATAGAGTTCGAGGTTCGAGGTTGAAAGGTTCAAGGTTCAAGATTCAAGATTCAAGATTCAAGATTCCANNATTACGAATTAAAGATTCCTTTTTCCGAACAACGAACAACGAACAACGAACAACGAACAACGAATAACGCCATGCTTTTAGCGTTATAAACTAAAAAAGTAAAATTAAATGGATAAAAAATTTTTACCTACGTATATTTTTGTTAAGATTGCAGTAAACTAGCCTAAATGGATTTAGCTGATACACAATACATCTTTGCCATTGCATTATACAGGCACAGAGATTTGGGATTGGTGGCAGGGGCCTATCTTATCAATCCAATCAGTGACGACACCTTTAAAATCGAAAAGAATGTAATTGTTGATTCAGCGGTTATACATTCCGACAGGATTACCGATGAACAATCCGAAATACTTAGAAGTATTCAGGAGATTTCCGAAAAAGGCCTGCTTAAACTTTTTGGCCGTAATGTCAGAACTTTTAATGAGCTACTGCAAAAATTCCAGGACGATGAAAATTTAAACACCTACATCCGCAACTACATCGACCGCAGGATTTGTAAAGCAATAGAAAAAGCAGCGTTGGCTAACATTCCAATTTTTATCAGGGAACGTAATGCCAATAACCTTTACAAGGAGAAACAGTTGCAGCTTTACCCCGATGTTGCTTCACCCATTTTCAGGTTTGAACTCGACGAATACGGTATTAAATATTCCCTCAGAATTCAGCATAACGGCACTATTTTGACCTTAACGCCAGGCAACTTTGACCTGCTGACAATTGATCCATGCCTTATACGCATTTTGAATGGGATTTACAGGGTTGAAGGCATCGATGGGAAGAAGTTTCTACCCTACATGACAAAAGAATTTGTAACAATACCCCAGCAGTTGGTTCAGAAGTACATGGAAACCTTTGTATTAAGTGCCGTCAGAAATAATCATGTAGAAGCCATTGGGTTTGAAATTGTTGAACAGAAAAACAAACCAAAACCAATACTAATCCTCGAGGAACGATTAGCTGGCGGAGCATGCCTTACGCTGAGTTTTAAGTACGGCAATAAGATTATTACATCAAACACCTCAGCCGTGAACGAAGTTAAACTCTCGCACCGCAGTAATTCCTACACCTTCACCCGGCTAACCCGGAACCCCGAAAAAGAAGAAAAAATTAAACAGCACCTTCTTAAAACATGGAATCTCCAAAAGATTGGGGAAAACGAATACTACCCGGGTAAACCTGAAAATGCTGAGATTGATCATTACAGCGTGGTGGTGTGGTTAAACAGCAACTATAAATCGCTTTCGGACGAGGGTATTGAAATTCAACAAAAATTTAAGCAAACAACCTTCTTTATCAATGGTTTTGACCTTAACCTTAAACTATCCGAAAGCATAGACTGGTTCGATCTATACGGGGTGGTTCGTATAGGAGAATTTGAAATACCCTTTATTTACTTCCGAAAGCACATAGTAAAAAACATACGGGAATTCATTTTACCCAATGGGCAAGTTTTTATTCTCCCCGATGAATGGTTTGCCAAATACCGAACTATACTGATGCTTGGAAAAGAAGAAGGTCAAAGTATCAAACTCTCGAAAGCATCGGCTGCCATACTTACCTCATGCACACTGGAAAACGAAAGCATATCGAACTTTATAGAAAAAATTACAAACATTGAAACTACGGGTATTACTCTACCCAACACCCTGCAGGCCACGCTGCGTGATTATCAGGCTACAGGTTTCGCCTGGCTGAAAACACTAAAAGAAAACGGATTGAATGGCTGTCTTGCCGATGACATGGGACTTGGTAAAACCCTACAAACCATTACCCTTTTACTTTCAGAACTCGAAGCCAACAATTTTAAAACAGGTGAGGGGCAATGCTCTTTGGTGGTTGCACCAACATCCATCATATACAACTGGCAAAAAGAATTCGAAAAATTTGCTCCAAGGGTAAAAGTGGCCATCTACCATGGAACACAACGCGAAAAGAGCCACAAAATGTTCCACCAAAACCACGTGATTATCACCTCGTACGGCACAGTAAGGAACGATATTGACCTTTTAAAGGACTTCGTGTTTCGCTTTGTAGTACTGGACGAAAGTCAAACCATTAAAAATCCGGCATCAAAAGTCTATAGGTGTGTTCTGCTTCTCAAAACACAGAAAAACCTTTGCTTAAGCGGTACACCCATTGAGAATAACCTATTTGACCTTTGGTCGCAAATGAACTTCCTGAACAGAGGCATGCTGGGAGGGCTCAAGGCATTCCGTGAGGAATTTTCATTCCCTATCGAACGCAGAAACGACAAGGAAAAGCAGAAGCAACTTAAAAAGATTGTCGAGCCCCTCATCATGCGCCGCACCAAAGAGCAAGTAGCCAAGGAGTTACCACCCCTGACTGAACAAGTCATTTACTGCGAAATGACCGACGAGCAGGGTAAAGCATACGAAGCTGAAAAATCCAAAGCCCGAAGAATTATTCTGGAATCCCTTGAGCAAAACAAACCGGAATCATCAACAATTAATGTTCTTGCAGCGCTCACCCGACTACGCCAGCTGGCAAACCATCCCGCCATGCTCGAGGAGTACAACAACCTATCATCGGGTAAATTCGACGAGGTTACCCAGATGATCGAAAGCGTTTTAGCCGAAAACCATAAAATACTCATATTCTCATCGTTCGTTAAACACCTGATACAGGTTGAAATGTACCTGAAAAGCCATGACATAGGCTACGAAATGCTAACCGGTTCAACTACCAACCGAAGCGATGTGGTGGAGGAATTCCAGAACAACCCCGAAAAAAAAATTTTCCTTATATCGCTTAAAGCAGGAGGCGTCGGGTTAAACCTAACCGCTGCCGATTATATTTTCATTCTCGATCCATGGTGGAATCCCGCTGCCGAGATGCAAGCAGCATCGCGCGCTCACCGAATAGGCCAAACCAAAAACGTGTTCGTTTACCGTTTTATTACCCACAACACAGTTGAGGAAAAAATAGTGAAGCTTCAGGCACACAAGGAAAATCTTGCTCACGAATTTGTTAACACCAACAACCCAATGATTCTGCTCAACAAGGAACAGCTAATGAATCTGGTTGAATAAAACTATATTTTATCTCACATAAATTCATCCCAAAACCTGATAAATCCTTTGTCAGGCTGTAATTAATATACCGTATTGAACCATAAATACTTAACTGGTTAACATCTTTTAAAACGGCACAAAACATTGCCAATATGTACTGAAAGTTTGTATCTTTGTAGCATGGAAATTATGCTTAAAATTGCCGTGATAGTTGCGGCATACCTTTTAGGATCAATACCAACATCGGTATGGGTTGGGAAAATATTTTACGGGATTGATGTTAGGGAACATGGCAGTGGAAATGCCGGTGCAACCAACACCATTCGCGTGCTGGGACTATTGCCCGGAATTTTTGTTTTTATAGTGGATGTGCTGAAAGGATTCCTTGCCGTACGATTGCTGTATCTTACCGATTTCTACATTCCTAAAACAGGCAAGTTTATCAACTTTCAGTTTTTTCTGGGTATTGCAGCGTTGCTTGGTCACATATTCCCGATTTTTGCCCAGTTCAGGGGAGGAAAAGGCGTTGCCGTACTATCGGGAGTAGTATTTGCCTTACACCCCTATGCCACTCTTGTTGTGTTTGGGATCTGGATAGTATCAGTCATTATTACCCGCTACGTTTCGCTTAGCTCTATGATTGCAGGTTTTTCGTTCCCACTCGTTCTAATTTTTATATACCATACCACCAACCTATCATTAATCACCTTTGCCTTTGTACTTGCCATACTAATGCTTTTCACCCACCAAAAGAACATTGAACGCCTGCTCAAAGGCGAGGAATCGAAATTCTCGCTCAGGAAAAAAAATAAAAAAACTCAAACCAATACCAAAAATAGTTAGAAGAAGTTAGAGGAAGGTAGAGGAAGGTAGAGGAAGGTAGCAATTAGAAAACGGATTATTTTAAAAGAAATACTAAACATTCTAACTTCTAACTTCTAAATTCTAAATTNNTAAATTCTAAATTCTAACTTCTAACTTCTATATTCTAACTTCTTCGACTTCGCTCAGTACAGGTCGGAATTTCGTGAATAAAAGCCAAATATTTACCTTTATTAAAGGGTAATGTCGCACACCATAAGTATGCGATGTGAAATATTTTTATAATTTTGCAGGTCATTTTGATTTGAAAATTTATGCTATGATTAAGATAACTTTTCCCGATGGGAATGTTCGCGAATACCCTAAAGGTATTACCGGGCTTGAAATAGCCAAAAGCATATCGGACCGGCTGGCATCCGAGGTTTTATCGGTATCGGTAAACGGTGAGGTTTGGGATCTTACCCGAGGCATTGAAACCGATGCCACCGTTAAGTTACACAAATGGGACGATCCCGAAGGGAAGCACACCTTTTGGCACTCATCGGCACACTTAATGGCCCAAGCCGTTGAAGCCCTATATCCCGGGGTAAAGTTAGGCATAGGGCCAAGTATTGAAAATGGATTCTACTACGACATCGATTTTAACGACCATACCATTTCGGAAGAGGATCTGCCCAGGATTGAGCAGAAGATGCTGGAACTTGCCCAGCAAAAGCAACCCATTGTTCGGAGGGAAGTTTCGAAGGCCGAAGCCCTGAAAACCTACCTTGAAAAAGGTGATCCCTACAAGGTTGAGCTGATTTCGGACCTGCAGGACGGAACCATATCCTTCTACTCTCAGGGCAGCTTTACCGATCTTTGCCGTGGTCCACACCTACCCAATACAGGATACATCAAAGCAATTAAATTGCTAAGCATTGCCGGAGCATACTGGCGCGGCGATGAGAAAAATAAAATGCTCACCCGAATCTACGGCATCACCTTCCCGCAAAAAAAACAGCTCGACGAGTACCTAACATTTCTCGAGGAAGCAAAAAAGCGCGACCACCGAAAAATTGGCAAAGAACTTGAGCTATTCATGTTTTCCCCAACCGTAGGCCCAGGTTTACCGTTGTGGTTACCTAAAGGAGCCGTACTTCGTGAACAGCTGGAAATATTCCTCAAGCGAGTTCAAAAAAAATATGGTTATGAACAGGTTATTACACCCCATATTGGGCAAAAAGAACTTTACGAAACATCGGGTCACTGGCTAAAGTATGGCAAGGACAGCTTCCGCCCCATTACCACACCTCAGGAGGGTGAAGAATTTCTGCTTAAACCCATGAACTGTCCCCACCACTGTGAGATTTACAAATCCAAACCCCGTTCGTATAAAGACCTTCCCATACGACTGGCAGAATTTGGTACCGTTTACCGTTATGAGCAAAGCGGTGAACTACACGGACTGACCCGTGTTCGCGGATTTACCCAGGACGATGCTCACATTTTTTGTCGGCCCGACCAGCTTAAGGAAGAATTTGTGAAGGTAATTGATATAGTGCTGTACATATTTAAAACGCTAAATTTTAACGATTACACCGCACAAATATCGCTACGCGATCCCAACGACAAAGTAAAGTATATAGGCTCGGACGAAAATTGGGAAAAAGCCGAAAAGGCTATAGTTGAAGCATCAGCAGAGCGCGGTCTGAAAACAGAAACCGTCCTGGGCGAAGCTGCATTCTATGGCCCAAAACTCGACTTTATGGTTCGTGATGCTATTGGCCGTAAGTGGCAGCTTGGTACCATTCAGGTTGATTACAACCTGCCCGAACGCTTCCAGCTGGAATACGTTGGGGCCGACGATAAGCGCTACCGCCCCATCATGATACACCGTGCCCCTTTTGGGTCGATGGAACGCTTTGTGGCTGTGCTCATAGAGCATACCGGAGGTAAATTCCCCCTTTGGCTTACCCCCGACCAGGCAGTTGTACTACCTATAAGCGAAAAATTTAACGATTATGCAAAAAGTGTTTCAAATGTCCTAAATAATTACGATATTCGCAGCCTGGTTGACGACCGCAACGAGAAAATAGGTAAAAAGATAAGGGACAACGAGTTACGACGAATCCCTTACCTTTTAATTGTTGGCGAAAAGGAACAGGAAACCAATTCGGTTGCCGTTCGTGTTCAAGGCGAAGGCGACAAAGGACAAATGAAACTCGAAGAGTTTGTAAACCATATAAAAGCTGAAATCGATAATCAGCTTAAAGAAATTTAGTATTAACCAAACTTTAGGAGGGCAAAACTATAGCAGCACCTTACAACAACAAAAAGTCGAGCATCGACACTTACCCGATAAACGAAGAAATTCGGGCTAAAACCGTTCGACTGGTTGGCGATAACATTGAGAACCCGGGGATTTACCCCATTAACCAGGCTCTACAAATGGCCGAGGAGCTGGAGTTGGACCTGGTGATGATTTCTGATAAAACCGATCCACCCGTTTGTAAAATTTTGGACTATCAGAAATTCCTTTACCAGCTCAAAAAGAAGCAGAAGGAGATTAAGGCCAATGCGCAAAAAATTGTGGTTAAGGAAATTAGGTTCGGGCCTAATACCGATGATCACGATTACGACTTCAAGCTGAAGCATGCCATCAATTTCCTTCAGGAAGGTGCTAAAGTGAAAGCCTACGTGTTCTTTAAGGGGCGATCGATACTTTTCAAGGAACATGGCGAAATACTGCTGCTACGATTTGCCCAGGACCTTGAAGAGTATGGCAAAGTAGAGCAACTGCCCCAACTTGAAGGGAAACGTATGATTATGATTATTGCACCTAAAGCAAGCAAGAAGAAATAGTAAATCATTAGTAATCAAATAAATAAATGTAGAATGCCAAAAACAAAAACTCATTCTGGTTCTAAAAAGCGTTTCGCTTTAACCGGAACAGGCAAGATTAAAAGAAAACATGCCTACAAGAGCCACATTTTGACTAAAAAAGAAACCAAGCAGAAAAGGAACTTAACCCATTTCAGCCTGGTTGATAAGGCCGATGAAGGACATGTTAAGGCAATGCTGGGTTTAAAGTAGTATTGTTTTCTTTTAATTTCAGTGTGATAGTTTACTTTAATGTTTAACAGAATGAATTAGCCACTAAGAGTTCAGCAACGTTGAACCGCTAATCATTCAAAAATCGTAAAAAAATGCCACGTTCAGTAAATGCAGTAGCATCGCGTAAGCGCAGAAAAAAGATTCTGAAACAGACCAAGGGTAATTTCCTTGCGCGCCGTAATGTTTGGACGGTTGCAAAAAACACATGGGAAAAGGGTTTAACCTATGCCTACCGCGACCGTAAAAAGAAGAAGATCGAATTCCGTGCCCTTTGGATACAGCGAATCAACGCTGCAGTACGGGAGTATGGTATGACCTACTCTGAATTCATGGGCTTGATCAACAAGAAAGGGATTGCCATTAACCGCAAGGTTCTTGCTGATTTGGCCATGAACCACCCGGAAGCCTTCAAAGCCATTGTTGATTCTGTAAAGTAAATAGCAAATCAATACCATTGAGAGGGGCTTTTAAGCCCCTTTTTTGTTAATTTTGATTAACTCGGCATGGAGTAAACCATTTTTCAATAGCAATTTTGTTAAATTGCAAGCTGAAATTACAAGAAATAAATCGGAATGCTAAAAATTGCAATCATTGGTTACGGCAAGATGGGGCACGAGGTTGAAGCTGTTGCCCTTGAGCGAGGGCATTCTATAGCTCTTAAAATTGACAAGGATAACATCGCTGAGCTAACCACCGAAAATCTCAAAAAAACCGATGTAGCCATTGAATTCACTTCGCCGGGTACAGCCTTTCAAAATATTCAAGCCTGTTTCAATGCAGGTGTTCCAGTTGTTTCAGGCACCACTGGCTGGAATAGCCAATTGGAAAGTATGATTGAAAAAGCACGTAAAGGTGAGGGAACACTCTTTTACGCATCAAACTTTAGCATTGGGGTCAACATCTTTTTCAAGCTGAATAAATACATTGCCACAATACTCAACAGAATAGGCATGTACCAACCCACCATCACCGAAATCCATCACACCCAAAAACTCGATTCGCCCAGTGGTACGGCAATAAAGCTTGCCAATACACTATGCAGCCAGATGGAAGCCTACCAGGGTTGGACACTACTTCCTGAAACTGCCCCGAATAAAATTCCAATTGAAGCCATACGCCAGGGACAAGTTCCCGGAACACATATTGTTAACTTTTTGTCCGGGCAAGATAGCATAACCCTTAAACATGAAGCTAAAAGCCGAAGAGGCTTTGCCTTAGGAGCAGTTATGGCTGCCGAGTTTGTTCATAACCAAAAGGGTTTCTTTAGCATGGACGATTTGCTTAAACTTGACTAAACTATTACATCATGTTTCAAAAAATAAAACAATTCCTAAAAAACAAGTACTTCCGATTTGCAACCGCTGCCATTATTTACATACTCTGGGTGGTATGGATTGGTAATTACTGGTTACTGCTCGGATTACCAATAATATTCGATTTCTACATCACCCAAAAGGTGAACTGGACTTTCTGGAAGAAACGAGGCCAAAAGAAAACCGTACTGATAGAATGGGTTGACGCAATAATTTTTGCCGTTATTGCAGCAACCTTAATCCGAATGTTTTTCATCGAGGCCTATACCATACCCACCTCATCAATGGAAAAATCGCTGTTAGTAGGCGATTATCTATTTGTAAGCAAGGTTGCCTACGGCCCAAAAATGCCAAACACCCCAATTTCTTTCCCATTTGTTCACCATACCCTACCCTTCACAAAGAACACCAAATCGTTTATTGAATGGCCACGGTGGCCATACAAACGCATAGCGGGTTTTGGCCCCGTAAAACGTAACGATGTGGTAGTGTTCAACTTTCCTGAAGGCGATACGGTTTGCCTTCAGGATCAGAATTCGAGCTACTACACGCTTGCTCGCATCTACGGGCGCGACTACATCCGCCAAAACTTTGATATCATTTACAGACCAGTAGATAAACGTGAAAACTACATCAAACGTTGTATAGGCATCCCTGGCGATACAATACAGGTTATCCATGGCGATGTGTTTGTAAATGGGAAGGAAGAGGGAAAAAATGGAGAAAAGCAGTATAACTACCAGGTCTGGACCAACGGCTCAACCATTAACCCCATACGATTCGAGGAGATGGGTATTGCCCGCTCCGATATCAACTACAACCCGCAAGAGTCAGTTTACAACTTACCCTTAACCAACGGAATGGTTGAACGGCTCAAAACATTCAGCAACATACTTGAAATTACCCGATACGAGAATACCGACACCACAGCTATGTGGAAGTTAATTTTCCCGCACAATCCAAACTTTAAGTGGAACGAAGATAATTTTGGCCCGCTTTGGGTACCCAGAAAAGGCGTTACCATTACCCTTTCGCTTGAGAACCTGCCCCTGTACCAACGTATCATTGATGTTTACGAGAATAACGACATAAAGGTCGAAAACGGGATAATCTACATAAACGGCAAACCATCAACTACATACACCTTTAAAATGGATTACTACTTCATGATGGGTGATAGTCGCCACAACTCGGCCGACAGCCGTTTCTGGGGATTCGTACCCGAAGACCATGTGGTGGGTAAAGCTTCGTTTATCTGGCTATCGCTCGATAAGGAAAAACATTTCCCTGTAAATATTCGATTTAAACGTTTGTTTACAGCCATTAAGTAAAAGTATTGCCAAACGGAAGGGCTTGTAAGCACAATTTCAACTACATCAGGCCTTTCTGTTTGTAACCCAACAGGCAGATGTCCAGCTCAACCGTTTTACTAAGCACGGCATACTTACCACCAGTGCCCTACATGTTTATTCTAATAAATGCAAACAGGGTTTACATTGAGGCACACGAGACCTACAGGAAACAAACCTACCGCAACCGGTGCGAAATACTCAGTGCAAATGGTCCAATACCCCTTGTAATTCCGGTTATTAGACCAAAGGGAAACCACACCCCTATCACCGAGGTTCTTATCGATTACTCAACTGATTGGCCCCGAAACCACTGGCGTGCCATTGAGTCGGCTTACCGCACATCGGCATACTTCGAATTTATAGCCGATATCCTACAGCCTTTCTACCAAAACCGGTTTAACTCACTTTGGGAATTTAACGGCAACCTCTTAAAGGTTATAATCGATTTCCTTGAACTCCCAGTCATAATTGATTTTACAAGCCATTACCAAGAAATTACCCCTGAGGGAGTAATTGACTTACGCAACATCATAAGCCCTAAAGTAAAAGATCCGTCCATAGTAGGGTTAGCATCCCCTACCCCATACTTTCAAGTATTTGAACATCGCTTCGGATTTACCCCCAACCTGAGTATCATCGACATGCTTTTTAATGAAGGGCTAATGGCAAGAGAATTACTTAAAATACCCAAAGATCAAGGTAAGAATAATACTTAACCACCCATTATGAGTAGCAATTGATCAATGAGTTCAGTTTATAAAGTTTATAAAGTTCATAAAGTTCATAAAGTTCATAAAGTTAATACAAATTTCACAACGTTTTTTAAAATGCTGACAATTAGAAACATAACTTGTCTTTTTAAAATAAAACATGTTTCTTATACCGGACTCATCAATGAGTCC
>DFYV01000111.1 GCA_002383425.1 Bacteroidales bacterium UBA4073
AACTGAATGGTTACTGATTAGTTACGAGTTCTGAAATATCAAAATATATTCAAAATGTACTGAAAAAGGGTATCGTTACTTGAAAAAAAGCATAAAAACAAGTGAGAAACCCGTAAGGAACCCTGCGTAAACCTGAGCGGGATTATGATCGCCCTTGATAAGGCGTGCCGATGCTAAAAAACCTGAAAGTATTATACATATTGCAAAAATTAGGATAGCCTCATGATGCCCTTGAAAAGCCGATGCTAAAAGGAATCCCGAAATACCTCCAATTCCGGTTAGGTGTAGGCTAATCTTCCAGAAATACGAAATGGCAGCGGATATCATTAATGTGTAAATACCTACTTGAAGAATCTTAATAAGAACAAATGGCACCTGAAGCTTAGTGAAAATAAAAATTGTGAAGATGTAAGGCAGAACAGATATAGCTAATGGGAAAACCCTCTCCCTGTTGTTGTTTAGCCTATAATCGTGTATTAGATTTAGTTTTTTGAGTAATACCACTAAAAGCAATGGCAGTAGTATGGTGTTGATGGCCACAAATACAGTAATCATCATTTTATACTTGACTGGCAAAAAAGCAACAAACGAGTTTGATGAAAATATTACGATGAAGATGTATGTGGTAGCCAGTATGGGGTGAAGTATAACTGAAAGCAAATGCGAAATTCTATGTAACATGTCAAAATGCAGATTTAGTTAAGCTCCTTTCTAAGTCGAGCAACAGGTATTCCAAGTTGTTCACGGTACTTGGCAACGGTTCTTCGCGCTATGGGGAAACCCTGACTTTTAAGTATTTCCATTAGTTCCTCATCGGTAAGGGGGTTAAGCTTGTCCTCGGTGTCAACATACTGGGAAAGTATTTTTTTGATTTCACGGGTCGAAACCTCTACGCCAGAATCGTTTTGCATACCCTCGCTAAAGAAGTGCTTTAGGGGGAAAATTCCGAAATGGGTTTGTATATACTTGCTATTGGCAACGCGCGAAATGGTGGAAATATCGAGTCCTGTTGCTTCGGCAACATCCTTCAGTATCATAGGTTTAAGCTTGCTCTCATTGCCATCGCGGAAGTACTCCTTTTGGTAATCGAGAATAGCCTGCATGGTGATCAAAAGGGTATTCTGGCGCTGTTTCAGCGCATCGATAAACCACTTGGCCGCCTCAATTTTCTGCTTAACAAAGGTTATCGCTTCGCGCTCCTGGCTTGAACTGTAATCCTTGTTGTAGGCATACGACTCAAGCATATCGGAATATTCCTTGCTTATACGTAGTTCGGGTACATTGTAGGAATTAAGACTTAACCTAAAATCTCCATCTTCGTAATCGAGAATAAAATCGGGTATAATATGCTGTGCCGATTGGTCATAGGGGTCGGTAAAACTTCCTCCGGGTTTGGGATTTAACTTCAAAATCTCATCAACTGCCAACTTGAGCTTAGCATCGGAGAGGTTCAGCTTTGAAGCAATTTTATCGTAATGTTTTTTAATAAACTCATCAAAGTGATACTTCAGTATTTTGTAGGCAATTTGGGTGATCCCGTTTTGCTGCTCCTTAGCCTTAATCTGAATAAGGAGGCATTCCTGCAAGTCGCGAGCGCCAACGCCGGGAGGGTCGAATTCCTGAATAACGTAAAGTATTTGCTCCAACTCATCCTCACTGGTCTCAATATTCAGCGAGAAGGCAATATCGTCGGCAATAGAGGTAAGCTTACGACGTATGTACCCATCACCATCGATATTACCAATAAGGTAAAGGCCAAGTTGCTTTTGGCGTTCGGATAGATCGGCCATGCCAAGTTGATTTTCGAGATGCTCGTGGAACGAAATCCCTGTTGAGAAAGGGATTTCCTCACGTTTGTCATCGTACGAGGTGTTGCTGGAATAAAGCCTGTACGAGGGGATATCGTCGTCGTTCATGTAGTCCTCTAAGGAGAACTCATCATCATTGCCTTCCTTATTGTCGTCAGGCAAAACAATTTCGGGTTCAGCTGATGGCTCTGACTGTTCAGCCTCTTCGAGTGTGGGATTTTCCTCTAACTCCTTTTTTATACGCTGCTCAAGCAACATGGTAGGGATCTCCAGCAACTTGATCATTTGGATTTGCTGGGGCGATAACCGCTGTAGAAGTTTTTGCTGTAGCCGCTGCTTGAGCATAGCCTTTTAAAATTCGCAATTTTTAGGGGTACGCGGGAAAGGTATTACATCGCGAATATTGCTCATTCCGGTTACAAAGAGCAGCAAGCGCTCAAAACCAAGACCGAAACCGCTATGAGGTGCCGAGCCAAACTTACGGGTTTCAAGGTACCACCAAACATCCTTTTCGGGGATGTTCAGCTCACGAATACGGTTTAAAAGCTTATTGTAAACCTCCTCGCGTTGTGAACCCCCAATAATTTCACCAATTTTTGGAAAGAGCACATCCATGGCACGTACGGTTTTACCATCGTCGTTTTGCTTCATGTAAAAAGCCTTAATTTCCTTGGGATAGTCGGTTAGTATTACAGGTTTTTTGAAATGTTTTTCAACAAGATACCGCTCGTGCTCCGACTGCAAATCGACTCCCCAGAAAACGGGGAATTCCCACTTTTGGTCAGCTGCTTCAAGAATTTCAATTGCCCTTGTATAGGTCAATCTTTCGAATGTGTTCTCCAGTACGAACTTAAGTCTATCAATGAGTTCGTTATCGTACATCTTATTCAGGAATTCCAAATCATCAGTACATTGCTCAAGGGCATACCTAATCAGATATTTCAGGAAATCCTCGGCAAGGTCCATATTATCATGAATATCGTAGAAAGCCATTTCGGGTTCAATCATCCAAAACTCGGCTAAGTGGCGTGGGGTATTTGAATTTTCGGCACGGAAAGTAGGGCCAAAGGTATAAACTTCCGAAAGGGCTAATGCGCCCAGCTCGGCTTCGAGTTGACCCGATACGGTTAGCTTAACTTCCTTGCCAAAAAAATCTTCATCCCAATTAATTGTTCCATCCTGATTACGGGGAGGATTTTCCAAATCAAGGGTGGTTACCCGGAATAAGGCACCGGCACCCTCGGCATCGGAGCCTGTTATAATGGGGGTATGGATATAGAAAAAACCCTTGTCGTTGAAATACTTATGAATGGCAAAAGCCATGGCATGCCTGATTCGCAGTACTGCTCCAAAAGTATTTGTTCGTGGGCGCAGGTGTGCAATCTCGCGTAGGAATTCCATGCTATGCCCTTTTTTCTGAAGGGGATAACTTGAGGCATCGGCTTCGCCAAGTACTTCAAGGGTATTAGCCTGTATCTCCACGCGCTGCCCCGATCCGGGTGAATCGACCAGTTTCCCCCTCACGGCAATACAGGCCCCGGTGGTTACCCCTTTAAGCTGCTCCTCGGTAAAAACGGTCATGTCAAATACCACCTGTATGCTATGAATGGTTGAGCCATCGTTTAGGGCTACAAAAGCAACATTCTTGTTCCCGCGTTTGGTACGTACCCAACCCATTGCAGCTACATCAGTACCAACAACTCCACTATCGAGTATTTGCTTTACTTTTGTTCTATCACTATTTCTCATGTTAGTACAATATCATTCCTAAAAACAATACTTTCACACTTGGTTTTATCCTTACAAAAATAGTAACTTTAATCGGATTTCATTAACCTTAACCCGATTCGTTTACATGTCATCTAATATTTATGAGAAATACGGAGCCATAGCTGTCGCTTTGGTACTACTTGCAATATATGTACTGGGAATTTCGGATTTAAGCACAACTGATGGTTGATGGATGTTCGTTGTTCGTTGTTCGGGAAAATAGTTGTTGGTTGACGGTTGATGGTTGATGGTTGACGGTTCACGTTTCACGTTTAACTTTTCACGTTTCACGGTTGATGGCATAATGGTTGTTCGTTGTTCGGAAAAATAGTTGACAGTTGATGGTTGATGGTAAAACAGAGGTTTTGGAATCTAAAATCTGAAATTTTGAATTTCGAATCTGTAATTTGAAATCTGAAATCACAAATTAGCCATAGCCTAGAGAAGGAAAATGTTTTTATTTAGAACATATATTTGTTTTGTATTGAAACATTGCGTATTTTTGTTCCGTTAAAAAACTAAACTTGAAATTGAGATGGATATAAAATTGTTGCAAAAGCAAATTGGTCAGAGGATAGCTAAACTCCGTAAGATGAAAGGGCTGTCTCAGGAAGATTTGGCTAAAAGCGTTAAAATTTCCCGGCCATCATTGGCTCAAATTGAGTTGGGCAACAGAAGTGTTAATATTCTTGAACTGCAAAAACTCTCACAGGTTTTGGGATTCTCTTTAGATGATTTTATGTCCAAGGATTTCATGTCAAATCAAGAGGTTGAAGGTAAAGAAGAAAAAAAGAAAAAGAACGTAAAAGAACGAATTTCTGTACCAATACTACAAGTCAGCAAGTTCAAAAATGTCTTGTTATATATTCTTGAACGCTGTGCTGGTAAGCCAAATGTTGGTGAAACCGTTCTTTACAAATTGCTATATTTCTCGGACTTCAATTATTATGAGCTGTACGAGGAGCATTTAACAGGGGCAAAGTATCGAAAATTACCATTTGGGCCTGTTCCGCAAAAGTTAGATGTAATAATCAATCAAATGGTTGAAGGTGGTGAAATTGAAAGGGTAAAGGTTCCATATTTTGATAAGGTTCAAACAAGATATATCCCTTTGGTTTCGGCAGATTTAAAAATCATTAACGGTGCAGAAAAAGAAATAATTGACAAGGTCATTGAACAGTTTAGTGATTGGTCGGCTGTTGCAATTAGCAACTATTCCCACAAGGATATGCCCTGGTTGGCTACAAAAGAAGGGGAAGAAATAGATTATGAACTGGCCTTTTATAGAGAAGTTCCTTTCTCAGTAAGAAACTATGTAGATGAGATTGAAGAGCAATGACATTTGATGAATTAGCCGAATTTGAAAAGGATTTAAAAAATCTTTTAAAAAAATACAGAACTCTAAATGACGATTTAGACGTGGTTAAAAAGGTGTTGGAAGTAACTCCCAATGAAAGGCCACCATTTAGTTTTCGTATTGATAATTTGGGATTGGAAACGTGTATCATCAAAGTGAAAAGAATTGCCTGTAAAGCTTTAAAGGGCAGAGGGGTTAATTCAGGATTAAGGTTAATTTATGCTTACTTTCCTGATGAACAAAAAATCACCTTCATTGAATTGTATCATAAGAACGACAAGGAAAATGAAGATAGGAACAGAATAGCAGATAATTTTATATGAGCCCAGTCTAAAATGTTTACAGGCAAAAAGGACATAAGGCGTAAAGCGTTAGGCGTTGGACGTTAGGCGTGAGGCGTAAGGTGTGATTCGTAAGGCGTGAGACGTTTAACTTCAGGACTCATGACTTAACAGCAAAATAAAATGTCGTAAGTTTACATATAATTAGTTAATAAACAGGCAAAAAAATACTAAAATCTAATTTCTAAATACTAAACAAATCCTAATTGACCCCGTTAGATAGATAGTCAAGTATATAACATAGTGAA
>DFYV01000027.1 GCA_002383425.1 Bacteroidales bacterium UBA4073
AATCCTATCCTTCTGAGGTTAATCGCCGAAGCGGGATTCGGCGCCGATTGTGTAAGTGGCAACGAGATAAAGGTCTCCTCAGAAAATGGTTTTAAGCCTCAAGGCATTGTATTTGCAGGTGTTGGTAAAACCGATGATGAAATTGAATATGCCATCGCTCAAAACATCTACTGCATACATTGCGAATCGGTTCAGGAATTCCAGGTAATTGAACAAATAGCCCACAAGCTTAATAAAAAAGTGCATGTAGCGCTTCGCATAAACCCCAACGTAGATGCCCATACCCATAAATCGATAACCACCGGGATAAAGGGAAATAAGTTTGGAATGAGTGTCCCCGAAGCCCTTTCGATTATCAACTTAGAAGATCAACATAAAAATATCGATTTGATAGGGCTACATTTTCATATCGGGTCACAGATTCAGGACATGAATGTTTTTAAGGCCCTTGCCCTTGAGGTGAATAGCATTCAATCAAGGCTGCAAAGCCACAATCGTCCCTACCTGAATCTTGGCGGTGGTTTGGGCATCGATTACCTGAACCCCAAAGTTAATCGTATTGCCAATTTTTCCGATTACTTCAGTACCATCCACCAGTGGCTTAAGCCGGGTGATAAACAGAGCATTCACTTTGAGCTTGGGCGTTCGCTGGTTGGGCAATGTGGTCAGCTATATACTCGGGTACAATACACAAAGCCTTCGCAATCGCACAATTTCGTTGTAGTAGATGCAGGAATGAATGCCCTAATTAGGCCTGCCCTTTATGGTGCCTTGCACCACATAGAAAACATCAGCAAAAAAGACTTACCCACAAATCAACACTATGATGTGGTTGGTCCAATTTGTGAAACTACCGACATTTTGGGAGAGCAGGTTAATCTTCCTTACACCGAACGGGGCGATTTGCTGGTTATTCATACATGCGGAGCCTATGCCGAGTCAATGGCATCGGACTATAACCTCAGAGAACGACCACAAAGCGTTTTTGTAAATGGTGACCCAACCATGGAACCCGCATAGCACAACGCTCCTACGCCAAAAAATATACACAACATAAAATTGCCAGGTGGTGAAAAGTAAAAAATCGAAGGCTGCCAATAGAGCAGCCTTTCACATCACCTTGGACAATAATCCTAATCCTTATAAAGAAATCGTTTGATCTTTTGAGTAGGGGTTTTAACAAAAGGCTCCTGCTGTTCAACAATTTGGTTAAGCCTTGCGAACTTGGAAACTTTTGTGTTAACAAAAGTCATTATTTCGTCCAATACCTTACGGGTACTATCCTCTGCAGTATGCTGCAAATCCTTTGCAGTATGTTTAATGTTTTCGTAGTATTTTTCCAATGCTTCCCGGTTAAGATGAACCCGAGCAACAAGTTTACCGCGTAATTCGTAAACCAACGATTCAGCCACAAGTTCGTGCTTGTTAATTACATCTTCAATCTCCTCGGGGTAGATATTTTCACCGGAAGCTGTAAGAATCATGTTCTTTGAACGACCACGGATTTCAACGTAACCATCCCTATCGATATGTCCCAAATCGCCTGTACGAAGCCAACCATCAATAAACATGGTTTGAGTAAGTTCTGGGTCTTTGTAGTAACCAACCATGACATTTGAACCACGTACAATAATTTCACCTTCGCCTGATTTAGGATCTGGATTTAGCAATTTTAGTTCTTGCCCAGGGATGCAAAAACCAGCGGTTCGGAAACGAACCAATTTAGGTGAACTACCGGTGAGCAGTGGCGATGTTTCGGACATGCCATAACCAATTGAGTAAGGGAAACGTCCCTCATGTAGGAATCGCTCAGCTTCAAACGATAGCTTTGCCCCACCTATGCCGAAAAAGCGAATGTTCCGGCCAAATGTTTCATGAAGTTTACGAGCTGCTATTCTGTGCAGCAGCTTACGGGTTGGTGCAAAGCTGTAAAGTTTCCGCTTGAGTAAGGTTGAGGTAAGTTCGGATTTAATCTTACTTTTATAAATCTTTTCAATAACCAAGGGGACACTAAGAATCATAGTTGGTTTTACAACCTGCATGGCAGGAATCAACACATTGGGTGTAGGAGGTTTATCGAGATAGTAAACTACGGCACCAGTTGTCATAGGAATTAAAAAACCAATGGTACACTCGTAGGTGTGCGAGAGCGGAAGGATTGATAAAAACCTGTCGGTTTCGGTAATTTCCTGAATCATCAATGTTGATAGTACATTTGAAACCATGTTTTTATGGGTAAGCATTACACCCTTGGGGCGTCCGGTTGTTCCCGAGGTATAAATAATTGCAGCAAGGTCATCCTCGTCTGGAAAAGGCAACTCATAATCATCGTAAACCTTATTTGCATCCGCAATGGGCGTTTCGTACAGCATTCCTGCAGGTGGTGTGGTTACACTCTCATCAAATGGCTGAAGGTTATTTAGCAAGATGTAAGCTATAACACCAGGTAGATTTTTCGTATTAAGTTGACCGTATAGCTTAGCAGAAACAAAAACAGCTTTAGCCTCGCTATGGTTAATGATACCTTCCATTTCATGTCCTGAAAAATCGGGTAGAATTGGCACAACAACAGCACCCATAGAGGTTATGGCCAGGTAAGCCATGCCCCAGTTCGGACTGTTTTCGCCAATTAATGCCACTTTATCGCCCTTACCAATGCCAAGCGTACTCAACATACCCGAAACGTTATGTACGATAATAGCCATATCGGCATAGGTAATAGGTTCCTGACCCACAAAGGACAACGATGGCCTGTTGGAATAGGCCATCCGCGAACGGTATAGTATATCCCTTATTGTTAAATTTTTAAATGATACCATAAAATTATGTTACGTGACACCCAAAAGACTATGCATCGAAATAGAAAGTACAAATATACTATTAATAACGACGGGGTTTACCAAAATGTTTGTTTTAAAAGCCTTATAAAAAGGCAAAACGCTGGTGCAAACGTTTGAAACAAGATGTTTTACTCTGTTAATATTTGTTACCGACAATTGGCAAACGGGAAAATACTCTACGGCGGAGTATGAAGAAATCGATAAGAATTAATCCTCTATACCTTTGTATGTAGATTTTCGGGTTTCGCATCCTCCGCTTTTTATTCAATGCAGAAAGACTATAAAAATAGTGCCAATGTGCCTTAAAAACAGCCAACATGAACGAAACTTTTCCGTTAATCAGGTAAACCATTGCCGAAAGCAGGTCGAGTAGAATTCGTATTGGTATCACCACGCAAAGTGCCCTTAACGATAAATTCTTATGCAGCATCAACAGGTTATTCCTGTAATTGAGGTATAATTTGAATGGGTTGTTGTTGGGCAGTGTTCCACCGCCAACATGGTAAACCACCGATTGTGGCACGGCATACACCGAATAGCCATGGTTTTGCAGTCGCCAGCACAGATCGATTTCCTCCATGTGGGCAAAAAAGTCATTGTCGAATCCACCAACCTCCCAGAAACAGGATGATCGAACAACCATGCAAGCTCCGCTTGCCCAAAAAACGGGCATTGGGGTGTCGTACTGACCAGCATCGACCTCTATTTCGGATAGAATTCTCCCTCTACAGAATGGATAACCAAAAAGGTCGATAAAGCCACCAGCTGCTCCGGCATACTCAAAGTACTGCCTGCGATTATAATCGATGAGTTTTGGGGCACATGCCGCCACGCTGGCATTAGCATCCATAAACTCAATCAAGGGTTCCAACCATCCTTTTGGGGTTTCGATATCGGAATTAAGCAGTACATAGTACTGAGCCTCAACCTGGCTAAGGGCTCTATTGTACCCACCAGCGTAACCATAGTTCCTATCGAGCAGTATTTTTCGTACGTGCGGAAAACTGTTAAGCAATTCCAGGGAACCATCGGTTGAACCATTGTCGGCAACAACTAATTCAGTATCGGGCAATTGAATGTTGCGCAATAGTATGGGCAGAAATTTTTTTAAAAAACGCTCACCATTCCAGTTCAGGATAACAACGGCAACTTTACTGCTCATTGGTCAGATAAATTACGGGAGTGTTTCCAACGCCTATGCGACCACAGCCAGTACTCGGGAGCCTCATTAATTAAACGCTCCAGGGCCCTTAAATGCATTTCGGTTATTTCGTAGGGCTTAGTATCGGCAGGGTTTTCGGTTAACAGTTCAAGTTCAACCTCATAGAAACCCCTTTTAATTTTACGCATGTTGCAAAAAAATACGGGTTGATTGAGCTTTTTTGCAATTTTTTCGGTTCCAAGAAATACGGGAGTATCCTGATTCAGAAAAGAAGTCCAATACCGAATTTCACCCCTGGCGGGAGTTTGATCGGCAATAAGTCCCAAAAAGAAAAGCCTCCCCTTACTGGTAAAATCCATTGCTAACCTGAAAGTATCCTTCATAGGAACTGCTAAAGCTCCAAAGCGCTCCCTTGAGGCATTGATAAATTTCTCAAAATACTTATTGGCCAAAGGTTTATATGCACCAAACACCTTATGCTTCAAATATATTCCAAACATACCATAAAGTTCCCAATTCCCATAGTGACCGCCAGCAACAACAAGCGATTTACCCTTATCGTAGTAGCTATTCACCATATCAACATTTTTAAATCGGCATAACTTTTGAACCTTTTGGGCATTGGCATGTAAAATGTAAAACTGCTCAACAAACAAATCGCAGAAGTGGCTGTAGAATTTACGTTCAATTCTCCTTAAATCCTTTTCCGTTTTACCTGGAAACGAACGTTTTAAATTTTGTCTAACTACCTTAACCCTATACCTCAGTATTTTGTATATAATCAGATACATAAAATCCGAAATGGCATAGAGCCAACGCAATGGCATGTACTTGAAAGGAAAAGTAAGAATGCTGAAGGTATAAAACGATATGGCATGCTTAAAATCTTTCATATATGAGTCACCTCCAAAAAGTTTCTTTCATTGAATGCAAACCAATGAGAGATAGCACGATAGCATGATGGCACGATGGCACGATAGAACGACTGCACGAAGGAACGACTGCACGATGGCACGATGGCACGAGAGCACGATGGCACGAGAGGTATAGAGATTTTCATAATTTCCATTTGTCCGGATTCGTGTATATAGCGATTAACATTGCAACGATATGTTCGTATTTTTCATAAAGTGGCTTATATTCAGCCAAATTAATATAATTACACGCCAAAGCGTAATCAAGCCAAACTTGTGTTTCAGCAGCTTCGGCTTCAGCGTCATTAAGTTTTGCCACAAAGGATTTCGGATAACGCCTCTTTCTCCATGCCTCTGCAATTATTCCTGAGACGGCTCGCGAAGAGCGCCTTACCTGGTCGGTGAGTGAAAATCTTTCTTCTGACGGAAATTTCTTGCTGAATTCAAAAACTTCCATTCCTGCTTCAAATGAAAGTTGATAAACCTTTAATTCTTTATGTATTCTTATTTTTTCCATATTAAATATTATTTATTTCTCATTCAAACCTTAAACCTTCCCATCATGCCTTCGTTCTGTCGTGCTTTCTTGCTTTCGTTCCTTCGTGCCTTCGTGCTATCGTGCAATCGTGCCTTCGTGCTATCTCGAAATCGTTGCCTTCGTCCCTTCGTTCCTTCGTGCTTTCTTGCTTTCGTGGTTTTCGAAGCATACTCAAAGATTAAGGATTCATAAAATTGGAAATAATACCTGAAAATTCGGCATGGATTGAGTTGTTAGTGGCCACTATTTCGCCACCGAAGATAAAATTACTGCCGCCGGTAAAGTCGCATACTTTACCTCCAGCCCTCTCTACAATAAAAGCACCTGCAGCCACATCCCACGGGCTAAGGCCATACTCGTAAAAAGCATCAAACCGACCACATGCCACGTAAACCAAATCGGTAGCTGCTGAACCAAGCCGGCGTAATCCATGCGAGTTACGCATGAAGTAATCCATGGTTCGGAAAAAAGAGCTAATATGAGAGTAATCATAGTATGGGAATCCTGTTGCGATGAGCGAGTCATTTACACTTTTAGTGCTGGTTACCGAAATGGGTTTGCCATTCAGGTAAGCTGCGCTGTCTGCTGTTGCCCAGAAACACTCTTTCAGGCTTGCCTCGTAAACTACACCCAGTATAACCTTATCATTCTCCATTAGGGCAATGCTAACGGCAAAAGGCGATAAGCCATGAATGTAGTTTGTGGTCCCATCAAGTGGATCGATAATCCAGTTTATGCCGCTGGGACTCCTGCTGCCAGTACCCTCCTCGGCAATAAAACCAGCTTTGGGCAGGGCATTACCCAACGCATCGACCAGCATGGCCTCACACTGCTTATCGACATAGGAAACAAAGTTATGCTTACCCTTAACCTCAACCATATCGGCAGTAAACTTACCCCTTTCGGCTAAAGCCCACTCCCCAGCCCTTTGGGCAGCCTCAATTGCCCGATTAAGTAATAGTTCAATGTTCATTATCAACCTGAATTAAAAGCCTAATGCTGGAGCAATGGGAACTAACGCTTTCAACGAAAGCTGAACAAATTCATCAAGGGGAATGCCTATTGCCTCACACTCCATAATGGTATTGCGATTGACCGAAGCAGCAAACTGTTTTTCCTTCATGCGTTTAATCACCGACTTAGGTTTAACGCTTGCAATGCGTTTATCGGGGTAAACCAGGGCCGTGGCAAAAATTAAGCCGGTAATGGTTTCGCCGGCAGCAAGGGCATGCTGAAAACGTGTTGTACGAGGTAAACCAGTGGCCTCCTCGTTATGCATCGCTATGGCGTCAATAGCCTCGGCCGGCAAAATGCCTTCCAGCATCTGGGCAGCAACCAGCGCGTGGCGCTTGGGATCAGCATTGGTAATCTCAACATCCAAATCGTGCAGTAAACCTGCAATTCCCCACACATCCTCATCCTCGCCAAAATAACGGGCTAACTCACGCAACACAGCCTCCGATGCCAAGCTATGCGCTATCATTTTAGGATTAGAAACATGCTTTTTCAGCAACTCTACATAAAATTTGCGCTGCTCCATGCTATTATAAAAAGATTAGACAAAAGTAAAAAAATGAATTAAAAGCAAAAACCATAACCTAATGTTTTGGCGAACGCTTAACATTTATTAAAGGAAATCGAAAGAACCTGCCTAATATGGGTATTAGCTGCTTATATCGGCCTAAAAGAGGTATCATCACACTTGTTATTAAAATGGAAATCAGGATGATGGAATAGGTAAGATCCTGAATAATTTGCCCGCCGGCAATACCCTTCTGCAAAGGGATTCCGGCCAAAACAGCAGCGGCCAACCCTTTGGGTATCATTATCGACATGGTAACCTTATCTGCCTCTTGAATACTATTACCAGCAGTAAGTTTAACAACCGGGAACCTTAGCAGGTATAAAATTACGGCAATCAAAAAACCTAATCCCAGAATCAGTAAATTGTCGAATCGTATCGATATGCCTATATAAACAAAGAAGAAAGTTTTGAGCAGGAAAACAATCTCCGAAAAGAATACCTTTTCGGTTTCGTTAAGCAAAACAGGCTCGGCGGGTAAATACTTATTGAGGAATGTATTTCGGAGATACTCAATGTTTACAAGGGTTATTCCAAATACTAACGATGAAATGGCCCCACTGTAGCCCAAGGTTTCGGCAATACCGAAAACAATGAATACAAAAGCAGGCGTTGTGAATATTGAATTTTTGATTGTACGCATCCGGTTCAAAATGATAGCCCAACCCACAGCAGCTACAAAACCAACAATTGAGGCAAGTACGAACGACGAAATAATTTTACCCACAATAAAACCCGGATGAACCTCACCGCCAGTGATTCCTTCAATAAAAGCAAGGGCAAATACAATGCAAAGCACATCGCTTAGTGCCGATTCCAGTATAAGGTAGGTTTTTGGAACTTCTTGAATGGATATTTGCCTAACCATGGGTATCACAACTGCCGATGAGGTGCCCCCTAACGTTGCCCCTAAGGTTAACGACTCAAGAACCGATAGAGGAAACATTAAATATGTAAGCACTGAAACCGCAACTGTGGTAACGAAAAAGTTAACCAAGGTAAGCGAAAGTGCGCCTCCAACCGACTTCCTAAGCTCATTGATATTTAAACCTATTCCACCCTCAAAAAGTATGATTACCAGGGTTAACGAGGTAAACAATGGCCCAGCAATTCCAAAATCATCGGGTTTTACCATATTTAAAATTGGTCCGAATAGAATTCCTACAAGCATCAATAATAGAACATCGGGTATCCCTTTACGGTCGAATATACCTGAAAACCAGTGAGCTAAAAAGATAATTACCCCGATGGCCAGAATGGTGAATGAAGCATTCATGTATTTTTAAATTTACCCAAATTTATACTTTTTCAACAAACCAGACTTTTAAAATAAGGTTAATTTTGAGATGGCATGAGTTTACAATTGATAGTTGTTGGTTGTTCGTTGCTCGTAGTTCGGGGATATAGTTGATTGTTGATAGTTGATGGTTGATATCTTTTGAATTACGAATTACGAATTACGAATTACGCTTTTTAACTTTTGCCTTTTAACTTTTAACTTTTAACTTTTAACTTTTAACTTGATTTTGAACCTTGAACCTTGAACTTTGAACCTTGGACTTTGAACCTGAAACCTCTAAA
>DFYV01000157.1 GCA_002383425.1 Bacteroidales bacterium UBA4073
CAACGAACAACGAACAACGAACAATAAGCCGCCGTCAACCATCAAATCTTCTCCCTCCCCTCTAAAAGCTTTTGCAGGGCAAACATCTCGTCGCGGAAGCGGGCGGCTTCAATGAAGTTAAGCTGCTTGGCTTCTGCCTCCATTGATTTGCGGGCATGCTCAATGGCCTCAATCAGATCGTCATGTGTCATGTATTTTACAACGGGGTCGGCAGCATAGTCAACTTTTTCGGGTTCAACGTAAACTTTTGCGGTCGATTGCATGCTACTACCCATTATCGATTTGAGAGCTTTAACAATTTGGGTGGGGATTATGCCATATTTTTCGTTGTATTGCAGCTGTTTTTCGCGTCGGCGGTTGGTTTCGTCGATGGTAATGCGCATAGAATCGGTAATCTTATCGGCGTACATTATTACCCTGCCATTGATATTCCTGGCAGCTCTACCAGCCGTTTGGGTTAGCGATCGGGCGGAACGTAAAAAACCTTCCTTATCAGCATCGAGTATGGCTACAAGTGAAACCTCGGGCAGGTCGAGGCCTTCACGAAGAAGGTTAACCCCAATCAGTACGTCAAATAGTCCTTTGCGCAAATCTTCCATGATTTGCACGCGTTCCAGGGTATCCACGTCGGAGTGGATGTAGCGGCACCGGATGTCGAGCCGTGATAGGTATTTGGTCAGCTCCTCGGCCATTCGTTTGGTTAGGGTGGTAACTAATACACGCTCGTTATGCGTAACGCATTGGTTTATCTCTCCTATCAAATCGTCAACCTGGGTTTGGCATGGGCGGACAATAATTGAAGGGTCGAGTAGGCCAGTGGGGCGTACCACCTGATCAACTACAACTCCCTGGCATTGGGTTAGCTCATAGTCGGCAGGGGTTGCACTAACATAGATGGTTTGCCCCAAAAGTTGCTCAAACTCCTCGAACCGCAAGGGGCGGTTATCGATGGCAGCGGGCAGCCTGAAACCGTACTCCACCAGCGTTTGTTTCCGCGAGTTGTCGCCGCCATACATGGCCCTGATCTGGGGAATGGTAACATGGCTTTCGTCGATTACCGTAATAAAATTGTCAGGGAAATAGTCGAGCAGGCAGAATGGGCGCATTCCCGGCGGACGGCCATCGAAGTAGCGAGAGTAATTCTCTATACCTGGGCAGTACCCTAACTCCCGTATCATCTCCAGGTCGTACTCCACCCTCTGCTTGATGCGCTTAGCTTCAAGCATACGACCCTGACTTTGAAAAAAGTCAATTTGTTTCACCAAATCATCCTGTATTTCCCTGATGGCCTGGTTTATTCTTTGCTTACCTGCAATAAAGATGTTGGCCGGATAAATAATGATTTCCTCCAGGTTTTCGATGAATTGACCGGTAAAGGGATCGAATTCCTCAATGGTTTCAATTTCGTCGCCCCAAAAGATTATGCGAATCCCCCTGTCGCCGTATGCCAGAAAAACATCCACGCTGTCGCCCTTAACCCTGAAGGTACCTCGTTTAAACTCCACATCGTTGCGTGAGTATAGGCTATCGACAAGTTGGCGAAGGAAATAGTTTCGGGTAATCTTTTGACCAATTTTTAGTTCAATCTTGCTGTTGTAGAAATCCTGCGGGTTCCCAATACCGTATAGGCACGAGACAGAGGAAACCACAATCACATCGCGCCTTCCCGATAGCAACGAAGAGGTTGCGCTAAGCCTTAGCTTTTCAATTTCATCGTTTATGGATAGGTCTTTCTCAATGTATGTGTCCGTTACGGGCAGGTAGGCTTCAGGTTGGTAGTAATCGTAGTATGAAACAAAATACTCAACGGCATTTTCGGGGAAAAAAGTTTTAAATTCCCCATACAGCTGGGCAGCCAGCGTTTTATTATGGCTTAGCACCAAAACCGGACGGTTCAGTTTGGCAATAACGTTAGCAATGGTAAATGTTTTGCCCGACCCAGTTACACCAAGTAGGGTTTGGAACCTATCGCCTCGAATCAATCCGTCGGTAAGCTGCTTTATTGCTTCGGGCTGGTCGCCAGCTGGTTTGAATTCGGATACTAACTTGAATTCCATAATTCACAAAAATACTAAAAGAAAACATCCAACCGGAATATGGTTGGAATGTTGACGTGTAGTTTTGGGTTAAAATTTTGATTTAATGCTGGTTGTGAAAGGATCAGGTTAATTATAATTTTTATAACATTCAGGATTTTAGCAGTATGTTTATAAAATGGTTTCTACAGTCTTTTCCCTGGAAATGCTGTTAATATGTTTGTCGATAAGGAGAAGAAGTTCATAGGCATCAATTGGCTTCGATACGTATGCAGTACAACCGGCCTCAAAGCATTTTTCCTTATCACCGGGCATTACACAGGCAGTTTGGGCAATAATTGGAATTTTGGGATTAAAATCGTGAATTATGGTGGAGGCCTGAATCCCATTAATTCCCTCCAGCTTGATGTCCATGAGAATCAAATCGATGGAATTGGTATTTTTAACAATATCAATTGCATGTTGACCATTACTGGTAAAAATTAGCTTAGCGCCAGTTCTATCCAATAGGGCTGTTAGAAGAATGATACTTGACTTGTCGTCTTCAACAATTAAAATTTGTTTCCCTTTCCAGTTGAATTGCTCCAGGTTACCCATTTCTGATTTACCTTTTTAAAGTTTGAAGCAATTTAAACTTTTTGTGAGTTGGAATGGATAGGAAGATGTAGCTAATGTATGAAGCTGATAGGTTGGTTTACGAAATGGTTTATTTTGGACACGAAAGGTATAATTTCGGGATTAATCAGATATTTTCCAGTAATTTGAGCTGTTGGGGTGACCCCGTTACTTTAAAAATCATGCCGTTCTTTTGAACAACGCATACCTTGTTTCGACGATCAATTTTAGTCAGGTATTTCAGGTTGATGATGGCAGAACGGCTAATTCGATGGAAGGGGTAAGGCTTGAGCAGATGTTCAACATCCTTAAGCGATACCGAAATAACTTCATCTTTCCGGGAATGAAAGTGAATAACGGTGTAGCTGCCACTTGCTTCGCACCAAACTATATCGTCAGGGGCAACAAAAAGAACCCCATTTCGCATGTTAAACTTAATCTTTTGGAACCCCTTTAGCTGCTCAAGCAGGAGGTCTGCCTTTGGCTTTTCGGCAATACTTTCCTTGCCATTTTTTTGTTTTTCCCTAAAACGGGTTAGAGTATCATTAATATCATCGATATCAATTGGTTTTAAAAGGTAGTCGAAAGCGGCATACTTAATGGCTTTAATGGCAAATTGGTTGTAGGCAGTTACAAAAACAATGGTAGGATTATAGGATGTCTCGCGGAGCATTTGAACCAGGTCGAATCCTGACCCGCCCGGCATTTCGATATCCAAAAAAACGATGTCAGGGTTATACGTTTTAATCGATTCAAACGCTTGCGTAATGTTATCGCACTTGTCCAGCACCTGAACATCCTTGCTCGCCTTTAGCAGGAAGTCAATCATTTCCCTTGAGTTGGGCTCATCGTCCACAATGATTGCTTTTATTGTGCTATTCATTAGTGTATGGTAGGTTTAATTTTTTTTGATGTGAACCTGTTTATCAAAGATATAAATCTTTTCTGGAATATTTGCAAGTCGTTAAGCAATTTTTTATTATCACCCGTACTTTCGTTCATGGAATTAGGGGCCAAAGTTGAAATCCAAATATGAGTATGCTCCGAAAACCACGAAAGCACGAAACCACGAAAGCACGAAAGCACGAAAGCACGAAAGCAAGAAAGCAAGAAAGCACGAAAGCACGAAAGCACGAAAGCACGAAGGCACGAAAGCAAGAAAGCACGAAAGCACGAAAGCACGAAAGCACGATAGCACGATAGCACGATAGCACGATAGCACGATAGAACGATAGAACGATAGCACGATAGCACGAAAGCAAGATAGCAAGATAGCACGACAGAACGAAATGGGAGAAATAAGAATGAGTTCGGTATAAAAAGCATGTTTTATTTTAGCAAAACAAACTATGTTTTTAATTGTCAGCATTTTAAAAAACGTTGTGAAATTTGTTTTAACTTTATGAACTTTATAAACTTTATGAACTTTTTAAACTGAACTCAAGAACACATATCGGTGTTAATCACTATGTACACAAATCCAGACCAGTGGAAATTATGAAAATCTTTATACATCTCTTACCATCGTGCTATCTTGCTATCTCTCAATCGTGCGTATTTTTGGTTTGCATGCAATGAAAGAGACTTTTCGGAGGTGACTCAAATATTTACTATTAGGCAGGTTAATTAGCCTGTAACCTTTTCTGTGAAGTGAGATATGCTGTATGGTGGCATTTATTTGTATGTTTGCGAAGCTAAAGCTAAATACCTTCGGCACTTTGCAAACGCCAAACCGTTATTTAATGGGTTACGATCCTACCTGTTTCTAAATTCCAACGGTTAAATTGTTGCATCCGACTAAAATGATTAGCTTTGCGCCAGAAAACAAGCTAAAACTAATTGGATATGAAGTTTTTCATTGACACTGCAAATCTTGACCAAATCCGTGAGGCTAATGACCTTGGCGTACTCGATGGCGTTACAACCAATCCATCGCTCATGGCAAAGGAAAATATTCGCGGAGCAGAAAACATCAAAAAACATTACATTGACATTTGTAACATTGTAAAAGGGGATGTTAGCGCAGAGGTAATTGCCACCGATTACCAGGGAATGATTCGCGAGGGTAAGGAGCTGGCGGCATTACATCCTCAGATTGTGGTTAAGGTTCCAGCCACTAAGGATGGAATTAAAGCAATAAAGTACTTTACCGATAATGGCATTCGCACTAACTGCACTCTTGTTTTTTCGGTTGGTCAGGCATTGCTTGCAGCAAAGGCAGGAGCAGCTTACGTTTCGCCATTTATTGGAAGGCTCGATGATGTATCGACCGATGGAGTGGAACTTATTCGTAAAATTGTTGAAGTTTACAACTACTACGAGTTCAGCACCCAGGTTTTGGCGGCATCAATTCGGCATACCATGCATATTATTCAGTGCCTTGAGGCCGGAGCCGATGTTGCCACCTGTCCGCTCAGTGCAATTCTTGGATTGCTTAACCATCCGTTAACCGATATTGGATTACAGAAATTTTTGGATGACTACAAAAAGGTGAACGGCTAATGCCTGAGTGCCTCTACATAGTAATGCAACCTATGAATCCCAACCCTCGTGAGCTTGATCGAGCGGTTGCGGTTCTGCAACGAGGGGGAATCGTGATATATCCAACCGATACAGTTTACGGTATTGGCTGCGACATTACTAACGTTAAGGCNNTGTGAGGATTTAAGCAATATAGCCGACTTTGCCAAGGTAAGCAATCCCACCTTTAAGCTCATGAAAAAAAATCTACCTGGTCCATTTACTTTTATTCTGCCGGGTTTGCATAGGGTGCCCGATTACTTTTTAAGCAAAAGGAAAACAGTGGGAATCAGAATCCCAAACCATAAAATTCCTTTGGAGCTTGTCAACAGGTTAGGTAATCCAATTCTAACAACATCGCTCAAGGATAGTGATGAGGTTGTAGAATACACTACCGATCCAGAACTTATCTATGAAAATTACGCCAATCTTGTAGATGTTGTTATTGACGGGGGTATTGGCGGAAACATACCCTCAACCATTGTAGATTGTTCAGGCGATGAGCCCATAGTAACCCGTGAGGGCCTTGGAGAACTGGTGTTTTAGCTTAGCATGCAACAGGTAACACTTGCAATACTTGCCGGAGGTAAATCGAGTCGCCTGGGAGGGATCGACAAAGCTTTAATTACCGTTGATGGTATTGCACTGATTAGTAGAATATACAACACGTTTAATGGTGAAGTCTCCGAGATAATAGTAATCTCCAATAATGGCAACCGATACCCGGTTGAAGCAAAAATCTTTCCCGATATAGTTAAAAATTGTGGGCCTTTAGGAGGAATCCATAGCGCTTTAGCTAACGCAAGTAACAGTACGGTTTTTATTGTCTCGGTTGATATGCCGTTTGCTAACAAAGATATTTACCTACAGCTGCTCAATCTATTTTTTCAGGTTAACGCCGAAATTGTGGTGCCACAACACGGAAATTACATTGAACCCCTATTTGGGATTTATAGCAAATTCCTTGAAACAAGGGTTAGCGATATCCTTTCCGATAGGCAGGGGCATCCCGTTTCAACCCTTTTAAACCAATCGAATACCCATTTCCTGCAACTTCCCGACGATTACCCTACACGTATGTGGTTTTACAATATCAATACACCTGACGACTTAAAGGCTTTGGAGCTATAAATTGTAATCGGTAAACTTGTGTTGGTTTTCAACCGTTTGCATTAAAAATTTGTTTATTATTCACTAGTGGTATTACTACATTGTTTGTTTTTCAGTAACTTTGTTTGGCGTAAAACAAATGATTTCAACTCACAATAACTAACTTCAATAAACTATGACAAAAATTAAAGTTGCAATCAATGGATTTGGACGAATTGGCCGCAATGTTTTTAAAATTGCGCTTGAACGTCCTGAACTTGAAGTGGTAGGTATCAACGATTTAACTGATACTAAAACACTTGCTCACCTTTTAAAGTACGATTCAACACAAGGGCGTTATGAGGGTAAGGTTGAATTCGATGCCGAAAATCTTATTGTAAATGGGAAGAAGTATAGGGTTACTGCTGAGAAGTCGCCACTGAACATCAAGTGGAGCGCAACCCCTGATGTGGTAGTTGAATCGACCGGTATATTTACCAAGCGTGAAAGCGAAAAGGGAGGCTATGGCGATCACATTAAGAATGGTGCCAAAAAGGTAATCCTTACCGTACCCTCCAAGGACGAAATTGACCGCATGATTGTGCTTGGGGTAAACGATAGCGATCTTAAACCTACCGACCAATGCATATCGAATGCCAGCTGTACAACCAACTGCTTGGCACCAGTTGTAAAGGTACTAAACGATGCGTTTGGGATTGAACGTGGTTTAATGAACACCATTCACTCCTACACCAACGACCAGCGAATACTTGATGCTCCTCATAGCGATTTACGCCGTGCACGATCGGCTGCCGTTTCACAAATTCCTACAACTACCGGTGCTGCCAAGTCGGTAGGTAAGGTTATTCCAGAGTTAAAGGGTAAACTCGATGGCCTTGCCATTCGTGTACCTACCCCAACAGGTTCGCTTGTCGATTTTGTGGCTCTTCTGAAAAAGGAGGTTACCAAGGAAGAGGTTAACGCAGCCATGAAAAAGGCTGCTGAAGGCCCAATGAAGGGAATCCTCGAATATACAGAGGATCCAATAGTTTCGGTTGATATTATACATAACCCACATTCATCCATTTTCGATGCCCTAAGCACCATGGTTATTGGTAACATGGTTAAGATCCTTTCGTGGTACGATAATGAGTGGGGGTATTCAAATCGTGTTGTCGATCTAATTCCTAAGCTGTTCAAGTAACATCTGATCTATACCAGAAGAGGCTGCTTTCAAGGCAGCCTTTTTTCGTTGTTCGTTGTTCGTTGTTCGGAAAAATAG
>DFYV01000048.1 GCA_002383425.1 Bacteroidales bacterium UBA4073
GTCCTAAAAAATGTCTACACAAATCGATGTAGATATGTATAAAAATGATCGGGTAATCCGCCGCTACAGTGAGGGTTTCAAACTCAAAATTTTAGCCGAACTTAGTACTGGAAAATATTCCAAAAATCAACTGTCCAGTATTTATGGATTGCGCAGCAGTACAATAAATGGATGGATAAAGAAGTATGACCGCAAAGACTTAATGAACACACGTATTATGGTAGAAAACCAGGATGAAATCAGCAGGCTTAAAGCCTTGCAGAAAGAAATCGAACAGCTAAAAAAGCTACTGCTGAAAAAGGATCTGGAGCTGCTGGTAAATGACTCGTATTTAGAGGTCATTGCCGAAAAGTATGGGTATAAGGATGTGGCCGAGTTAAAAAAAAACTTAAACATCAAGCCCTTATGAAAGCAGCTCCGCGAGCCATGAAATCAATCCAGGCAAGCATATCTGAGATATGCTCGTGCTTTGGACTTACCAGGGATGCATATTACAAATTTTTAAAGCGTAGAAAAAGACGTGATGCTGTTGCTTTGAAGGTGGTGAATTTGGTCAGGCAGGAGCGCAAGGATCAGCCACGGATGGGCACCAGAAAGCTTTATAAAACCTTACATCCACTGTTTGAAAGGGAGGGATTAAAGGTTGGCAGGGACAAATTGTTTGAGGTTCTTAGGGAGCAGGAGATGCTGATTAGACGCAAAAGGGCCTCCTGCAAGACTACCAACTCATACCATCGCTTTCATAAGTATAATAACCTGGTGAAGGATATGGTAGTAACCGCCCCAAACCAGGTGTGGGTATCTGATATCACCTATATCCGTACCATATCCGGATTTTGCTATCTGGCATTGGTTACAGATATGTATTCCCGCAAAATTGTTGGGTATGACATCAGTGACTCACTGGAGCTGGCGGGCTGTCTGCGAGCCTTAAAACGAGCTCTGCGGACAGCCCGCCCAGCGGCCGGGCTGGTACACCACTCCGATCGTGGAATACAGTACTGCAGCTATCAGTATGTAAGTGAGCTGGATAAACGAAAAATCAGGATCAGCATGACTGAGGAAAATCATTGTTATGAAAATGCCATAGCTGAAAGAGTTAATGGCATTCTAAAAGACGAATTTTATCTCGACCAATGCTTCTTCAGCACACACCACGCCTGTATTGCTGCACAAAATGCTATTGAAATTTATAATTCTAAAAGACTTCACTTATCTTTAGGGTATAAAACCCCTAATATGGTTTTTAAAAACGCTTCTCAATTTATTGTTTAACCTGTAGACTTATTTTAAGACTAGACACTTTAACCATCAACCATCAACCGTCAACCATCAACCATCAACCAATTTTCCCTTCAATTTATTTATGTTTCACGTTTTTAAGTAACTTTGCGGGCATGTTAAAAGCCTTATGTCGAACTCAAATTTTGTAGATTACGTAAAGATTTTTTGCCGTTCCGGAAAGGGTGGATCGGGTAGCGTACATTTCCGTAGGGAGAAGTTTATACCCAAGGGAGGGCCCGACGGGGGCGATGGGGGACGTGGTGGCAATATCTACCTTAAAGGAAATAGCCAGCTTTGGACTTTACTACACCTAAAGTACCAACGCCACATCTTTGCGGGTGACGGTGAATCGGGGAGCGGAGCGCACTGTACGGGTAAGGATGGCAAGGATGTTTACATTGAAGTGCCTATTGGAACCATTGCCCGAAATGCTGAAACCGACGAGGTAATCACAGAAATTACCCGACATGGACAGGTTGAAATGATTATGAAGGGTGGCCGTGGCGGTTTGGGAAACTGGAACTTTCGCACGGCTACCCTGCAAACACCTCGTTTTGCTCAGCCCGGTGAGCCTGCTCAGGAGAGTTCTATAATTCTTGAGCTGAAAATACTTGCCGATGTGGGCTTGGTGGGTTTTCCAAACGCCGGAAAATCGACACTGCTTTCGGTGGTGAGCGCGGCTAAACCAAAAATTGCCGACTACCCTTTTACTACCCTTGTGCCTAACCTGGGAATAGTAAGCTACAAGGATGATAGGTCGTTTGTAATGGCCGATATCCCCGGAATTATTGAGGGCGCCCACGAGGGGAAAGGACTTGGGTTAAGGTTTTTGCGCCATATTGAGCGTAACTCAATGCTCCTTTTCATGGTACCCGTCAATTCCGATGATGTATATAGCCAGTACGAGATACTGGTAAATGAGCTCAAAATGTATAACCCGGAACTGCTCGATAAGCAAAGAGTACTTGCCATTACCAAATGCGATTTGGTTAATGAGCAAACCAAAAAGAAAATTACAAAACATTTACCCGATATTCCTGCCGTTTTTATTTCATCGGTCACAGGCGAAGGTATTGATAAGTTGAAAGATGTGCTATGGCTAAACCTTAACCAGCAACTACTATGATTGAGTATCTTGTAAAGCTCGACACTGATTTATTCCTTTTTCTTAACGGATTACACAGTCCTTTTTGGGATGGCATAATGCTTTTTGCATCCGGAAAGCTAACATGGTTACCGTTATACCTGTTACTTGTGTATTTTATTGCCCGCAGGTACAGGTGGAGTACACTTTGGTGGTTGTTGGCCGTAGCCATTGTGGTACTGCTGGCCGATCAGCTTTCGGTTCATCTATTTAAAAATGTTTTTCAGCGCCTGAGGCCATGTCATAATCCCGACCTTAGCGGATTAATACACCTGGTAGGTAGATGTGGCGGTAAGTTTGGTTTTGTATCGTCGCATGCTGCCAATACTTTTGGGGTAGCGGTTTTCCTGAGTATGTTGTTTAGGAACCGTTGGGCAAGTTTTGGCTTGCTGTTGTGGGCAGCTTTTGTTTCGTATAGCCGTATATACCTTGGGGTTCACTACCCAGCCGATGTGTTTGTGGGTGCCATACTGGGTAGTGTGATCGGCTACACGGTGTGGTACACCTCCCAACAAATTATGAAAAAAGAGTTGAAGCGGGTAAAAGCTAATTAGTGGTGGACATATTCTCTGTTTATGGATAGTAAAAAACGAATTATCAGGCATATTCCTAATGGAATTACGTTGCTGAACCTGTTTTCTGGCAGCCTTTCAATTGTTGCTGCATTTGAGGGGCGTTTAGAACTGGCGGGTTTACTTGTAATTGTATCGGGCTTACTTGATTTCCTGGATGGTTTTACGGCAAGGCTGATTGGTGTATATACGCAGCTTGGCAAAGAACTCGATTCGCTCTCCGATGTGGTTAGCTTTGGCGTGGCTCCTGCCGTAGTACTCTTCCATTTGCTTCGTAAAAGTTTGGGGATTGACAGCTGCCATGGTATTTTCGATGGACATATAATTCTGGCAGTACCATTCCTGGTTGCGGTGTTCTCTTCGCTCCGCCTTGGTTTGTTTAATATCGATGAGCGACAAACCAGCTCGTTTATCGGCCTGCCAACACCTGCCAATGCTTTTTTAATTGTGGGTTTGGTTTTTGGGGCAAATAGCAATTGGACAGCCATTTACAATCCTATTGTCAATTCCCCAACCGTTCTGATTATTCTTTCGTTTGTGTTGCCGTTTTTGCTGGTTTGTGAACTACCAATGTTTTCGCTAAAAATAAAATCGTTAAAACCGGCTGTAGCATACAAACAGCTTACCTTTCTTGCAGGAGCATTGGCTTTTATTGTTGTTTTCGGAAAAGCATCTCTCTCAATTATTATTGTTTGGTACATTATTCTTTCATTTGTTTACTTTTTAAGGGAAAAGTTGATAAAGAAAAGGTATCGGAATGGATAAATGCAAAATTTTCCTAATTTTGATGCAAGTTAAATTGATATAAAATGAAGTTTTTAGCAGAAATCAACGTAATGCCGCTAAGGGCGCTGCTCGATCCACAGGGTAAAGCGGTAAATACAACGCTACACGGAATTGGATTCAAGGAGGTTGACAATGTTCGTATAGGTAAGCATATCAACCTTGAGATTGATGCCCCAAATCGTGAAGTGGCAATGGAGAAGGTTACCGAGATTTGTTCAAAGGTACTCTCGAACCCTGTAATGGAAGGGTACGATTTTAAGCTTACCGAAATAACCGATTAAGGCTTACTCCCCGTTGGTGAGTTGATTACCGCTCAGTATATTGGCCTGCTTCTTGATGGATTCCTTGTGAACTAACCTGAGCAGGCTTTTGATGTATTCTTCATCAAGCCCTAACTTTTTGCCACATTCAATACGCGATTCAAGTATTTTTTCCCACCTGCGCAGCTGGTATATTGTAACATTATTATCTCGCTTGTACTGGCCAATCTGCTCAACCAGCTGCATGCGGTTGGCCAGGAGTTCAATGATTTGCTGGTCGATAGAATCTATTTTATTCCGAACCTGTTCAAGGAAATCGTTAAACTCATTGTTAGCCGATGTGCTTTGATGGAATGTAAGAGCCGAAAGCATTTGCGTGAAGGCTTGGGGTGTGAGTTGCTGGCGGGCATCGCTTAGGGCAAGGCTGGGGTTGGGATGTACCTCAACCATCAATCCGTCCATTGAAAGGTCAAGGGAATGCTGGGCAATTTCGGGTACCAGGTTAGCTGTTCCCGCAATATGGCTTGGGTCACAAATGACAGGCAAGCTGGGTATGCGGCTTTTGAGGTCAATGGCAAGCTCCCACTTGGGTATGTTACGTAACCGCGATCGCTCGTAGGGATGAAATCCACGGTGTACTGCTGCTATTCGTGTTATGCCCGAACCCCACAGGCGTTCAATGGCGCCAATCCATAGTTCCAGGTCGGGGGTTATGGGATTCTTGACCAGTACGGGGATATTAGTTCCTGCAAGTGCTGTTGCCAGTTGCTCCACCATGAAAGGATTTGTGGTGGTCCGTGCTCCCAGCCACACCATATCAATATCGTACCTCAGTGCATATTCAACATGCTGTGGCATAGCCACTTCAATTATGGTTGCCAGGCCAGTCTCGTCTTTTACCCGTTTAAGCCATTTCAATCCCTTTTCACCAACACCTTCGAATCCACCAGGGTGTGTTCGGGGCTTCCATATCCCTGCCCTGAATGCTTTTATACGACCATCGTGAGCAAGCGCTTGTGCGGTTTTCATAACCTGTTCTTCACTCTCAGCGCTGCATGGTCCTGCAATTATTAACGGGTGGGTAAAGTTTAAACCCCACTCAGTTAAAGGTGCTATTTCAATTCTGGTTTCCACCTTTGCATGTATTCAGGTTGCAAAGTTAACCACAAAATCCCGGTTTTGTTTACCAAATATCGTATTGGCCACTATACTGTTCTGCCAGGTCGGTTGTTGAACCGGACTTTTGTTTACCTACAATTGCTTTTAGCAAGCTCCAATGCCAACCGGTTCTCCTTAAATAATGCCTGTATGTTTCCGTTTGCCATTCAAAATTTTTGTCGATGACTATTTGCGGCGAAACATACTTATAGGTTTGTTTCACAATAGGATTCGGGGTTTTAAGCTTGTAGTCCGGATTTTGAGTATTAGCCAGTAGAGTAACGTCCCGCTTGTTACACTCGGAGCGGAGGGTGTCAAGAGCTTGATAGTAATTTGAGATATTATCACTGGTGAATGGAGAAAAATAGGCCCCACCAATGTCCATTATGGGTCTAACCTGAAGGATGTTTATGGGGTATTCCCCGAAAACAGTGAAAAAGTTTTCAAGCTCATAGATGTTATCGGGGTTAGCTGTGTAGTTGATTCGTAGGGTAAACGCTATTTTCCTTTCAGCTTTAAGCTGTTTGATGTTTTGAAGGAGGGTATGAAGTTTATCCCATTTTGCCCCCACCATGAAGTATTCGTAGGAATGTTTTTCGGTGCCATGAACCGAAAGCGTAAGTTCATGTAATCCGGTATCGGCTAAAGCTTGCAGATCGGCTAAAGTGATTAGCTGCCCATTGGTAACCAGAGCTACGTGTGGTACTTTATACAAACCAGCAAGTTTGATTAGGTTGATATAGCCGGGGTGTATGGTTGGTTCGGCACCGCATCCTACCACAACCTGTAAGGCATTTCTAAAAAGATTTTTTGCCAGCATCTCGAAATCAATAGCTGAAAATTTTTCGGGTAGTGGTTTCCTGTCCCGACTAAAGTAACACATCAGGCAGCGCAGGTTACACCCTAAAATAGGATCGATTCTGACTGAATAGTATCGTCTGTTCAGTATGTGGGCAATAAAAATTAGGAGTAACTTTAATCGGTTACTCCTAATTGAACGGTTAAGCTTAAGCAGCTTATATACATCCATTAGGCCGATGTTTATGCCTTCAAATCTACATCTATTTTACTTGTTCCGGGTTTTTCTTTTCCCAAGATCTGATAGCCCAAACCGATAATAGGTACGAAACATACACTATAGCTGGCCAGCTTATTAACCAAAGTATTTCGTTTAAAAATCTCATAGCAGGTAATTTTTAGTAAACGTGAGTTTCGTTTTTTAATTCATCCTCATCAATCTTTTTAGTATTGATGCTCTTCCATGCATACCAAATGTAAGCTGCAACAAAGGGTATGAGCAATGAAACAATGCTCATTGTGGTTAAGGTGAACTTACTCGATGAGCTATTAAAAATGGTGAGCGAATGTTGCAGGTTAAAGGTTGATGGGTAGTAGGCTGTGTTGTTGTAGCCTGCAATCAGGAAAAGGGATAGAACGGTAAGAACAGTGCCAATACCCGTAAACCATATCCCTTTGGTGTACGGTTTAAGCAACGATTTAGCTATACCCCAAAGAACCAGTACTACCCCGACAAGGAACAAAACTAATATCACTGGCATTTGGATAAGATTCAACAGGTACTTATGTTTTTGCATGAATACATCGCCTGTGGCAGGGTTTACAGCAAAACCATCGCGAATAAAAAGCCATATAACAAAGGTGAGGAAGAATACGAGAAAAGGAACTGCGTTGTATAGTAAATGCTTGCGGGAACGGGCAAAGAGTTCATCGTGATTGATATTGTTCATGAAGTACAGCAATGCCAACACTCTTGCCAAAAAGAAAACTGCCAGCCCGAGTGATAGGTTATGCAGGTTCAATGCTGCCTCAAGGCCATGCCATGGCGTTTCCCACGACGAGATGGTAGGGTTAGCCAGGTTAGTAAGGTTGATTTTTGCAACTGAGAATTCTGACCCTGTGAAAAAAGTAGCCACCGCAGTGCCAAGCAGAACGGTCCCCAGGAGCCCGTTGATGAAAAGGAATGCTTCAAAGGTTTTGCTCCCCAAAAAGTTGTTGGGTTTACTGCGAAATTCGTACGACACTGCCTGAAGAGTAAAACAGAACAGGATAGCCATCCAAACCCAGTATGCCCCACCAAAGCTGGTTGAGTAGAAAAGCGGAAACGATGCAAAGAACGCTCCACCAAATGTAACCAATGTGGTGAATGTGAGATCCCATTTGCGACCAAGAGCGTTAACCACCATGGTACGCTCCATTTCGGTTTTCCCAAGTGTGTAAATCAATGTTTGTCCGCCTTGTACAAAAAGAAGGAAAACCAGCAATGCACCCAGCAATGATATTATAAACCACCAGTAGTGCTGTAGAAATATGTATGTAGTATCAACCATGGCTACTTACCTCCATCATTAGGTCCTTTTTTAATTTGGGTGAACATAATTCGCAGCTCTGCTATGAGTAGCGATGTAAAAATTATGAAGAACAGGAAAAATGTAATCTGAACTGCGCTTGAATCGATACGTGACACCGCTGCCACCGTGGGTAAGATATCCTGTATGGTCCAGGGTTGACGACCAACCTCGGCTACTATCCAACCCAGCTGACCAGCCAGGTAACCCAGAGGAATCATCAGAATGGATAGGCGTAATAGCCACCTGCTTATTTTAAATCCATTAAAGTAGATGAGGCAAAGCATCAAAATGAAAAATGCTATAAACAGGAAGCCAAGACCAACCATTATATGAAAGCTATAGAAGGTAAGAGGAACATTGGGTATAATGCTTTTGGGGTCGTTCAGGTAGCCATAGCCAAAGTACTCAAAGTTCTCATCGAGCAACCTTCGGTTATAAGCCATGCCCAAGGAATCGTTATTTTCCTTGGCGTTTCTGTAGTCAGCTAATGCCTGTATGGCAATTCGGCCTCGCTCAATTTTTTGTTCGGCCGATAGGGCAACCTTTTGCTTCCCATCCTGATCGGTATAGGTGTAATTCCCATCAATAATATCTTTGATTCCCGGAACAAATGCATTACCCGACCGATACCCTAAGAACGAAAGCAGCTTGGGAATTTGGATTCGGAATACGTATGGCTCTTTGTCATCGTTATACTCCTTTCCTGGGGTAAGAACACCAATGACAATCAGAGGAGCACCCTCTTTACCTTTGTAAAGGCCTTCCATGGCAGCCAGCTTCATGGGTTGTTTTTGAGCCACCTGGTATGCCGAACCATCACCAGTAAAGGCAAGGTAAATAGATGAAATCAATCCAAAAACCGATGCAATAATGATGCTTCGCTTTGCAAGTAAAATATGCCGTCCTTTTAGTAAGTACCACGCACTTATTCCTACAACAAACAGGCCGGCAAGTACATAACCCGATGAGGTGGTATGCAGGAACTTGTTCACTGCCACAGGCGATAGCAGCACCTCCCAAAAGTTATTCATCTCGTTGCGAGCGGTATCAGGATTAAAGTTCATGCCTGCAGGATATTGCATCCATGCGTTTGCAACCAGTATCCACAGTGCAGATAAATTTGCCCCCAGTGCTACCAGCCATGTTGAGATTAGGTGAAACTTTTTGCTAACCTTATTCCACCCAAAGAACATTACAGCAATAAAGGTCGATTCCATAAAGAAAGCCATGATGCCCTCAATGGCAAGTGGTGCTCCAAAAATGTCGCCTACAAACCATGAGTAGTTACTCCAGTTTGTACCAAACTCAAACTCCAAAATGATACCTGTAGCTACACCAATGGCAAAGTTAATACCGAAGAGTGTCATCCAGAACTTGGTGATCCTTTTCCACTCCTGGTCGCCAGTTTTGTAGTAAAGTGTTTCCATGAATGCAATAATAAGGGATAAGCCCAATGTTAACGGGACAAATACCCAATGATACATGGCCGTAAGTGCAAACTGAGCCCTCGACCAATTCACTAACGATAAATCGAAGTGTTCCATGCGCTTTGCTATTTAGGTTTAGTTGTTAGCTGTTCAATTACATACTTGCTGCGCTCCTCATCGGTTCTGAAATTTTGCTTGAGAATGTTTGGGAAAAAGAATACCTTGAGGATGGCAAACATCACAAAAAGTTTTACCAGGATTATTACCCATAGGGTTTTACCTACGGTCATGCTCCTAAAGCCATCGTAATAGAACCGAAAAACTCTTTTCAATGTGTTCATAGCTGTATGAGTTAAGCAAATTTAAAGTTATTTTCATGTTGCGAATAAAATTAAAACAAAATTATCAAGCCATAATTTTGTTAAGATTAAAAAAAACTATTGTGTACAAATTTGATTCATTAATTTTGTACTACGTTTTGCAATATATAACGGTTGAATTTAAGTTGTGTTTAGCTCATAATGAATATTGTCATGAATAGAATCTTAAAAATCTCGTTAAGGGTTATGGCTGTGATTATTGCCTTATTCCTTATAGCCGCGGTGGCGGTACCGGTAATTTTTAAACCTCAACTTATGAAAATTGCCAGGGATGAGGTAAACAGTATGCTTACTGCTAAGGTCGATTTCACCGATTTTCGGGTTTCGCTCATTAAAGGGTTTCCAAACCTTTATGTAGGCATGAAAGGCCTCAGCGTGGTGGGCACCGATAGCTTTACTGACGATACCCTTTTGGCTTTCAATGAGTTTGGGTTAACCGTTAACATCTGGAGCGTTATTGATTTGACTACTATCGAGGTGAAGTCGATTCTCCTTGATGGAGCCAATGTAAAAGCCCATGTCTTGCCCAATGGAAACGTAAACTGGGATGTAATGAAACCTTCGGAAACGCCCGAAACCGAAGTGGATGACACAGCTGCTGCATCGTTGGGTGGCATAGGTATTGCCCTTAGAAAGTTCGAGATACGGAACGCAAACATCGCCTACATCGACGATTCGTCGAACATGAAAGCTACAGTCCAAAACTTAAATCTTACCCTTTCGGGTAATATGGCAACCAGCCAGACCGATCTTAAGCTGAGCACAAGCATTGAATCGATTAACTTCTGGATGGAAGGTATTCGGTACCTGAAAAATGCCACCCTGGGTTTTGATGCCACACTTGGGGCAAACCTCGACAGTAGCTACTACTCATTCAAGGAGAATAGCTTTAGCATCAACCAGCTTAAGTTACTTTTTGATGGTTCAATCCGAATGCCTGGTAACGATATCGACATAAACCTGAACTTTAAAACCCCTTCAACCGATTTCAAAACCTTACTCTCCATGGTACCTTTAATTTATATGAAAGATTTTGAAGGACTTCAAACCTCCGGGAAGCTTGGCCTTGAGGGTTACATTCGCGGTACCTACAACGATACGCAAATGCCCAATGCTTTTATAGCATTAAACGTTGATAATGGCATGTTTAAATACCCCGATTTACCCAAGGCGGTAACCGATGTTAACATTGCCACCAAGGTTTGGTTCGATGGGGGTAACATGGATAACACAACGGTTAATGTTGATAGGTTTTCTTTAAGCTTAGGAGGAAACCCTTTCAGCATGCGCATGCGTGTGGCAACGCCTATCAGCGATATGCAGGTTGATGGTAATATCACCGGTAATATTGATTTTTCAACTTTAGCTGATGTAATCCACATGGATAGCACCTACATGGAAGGGTTGCTTGAAACAAACCTCGACTTTGGCGGAAAGCTCTCGTTTATCGAAAGGGAACAGTACGAGCGGTTCAAGGCCGATGGATTAATCAAACTTTCGCTATTTAAGTTCAAATCGCCCGATTTGCCCGCCGAGGTTAACATAAACGATATCACCCTGAACTTTACTCCAAGATACGTTAACCTGGCAAATTTAGATTTAACCATTGCTTCAAGCGATATTCACATGAATGGGCGACTGGAAAACTTTATACCTTACGTTTTTAAAGATTCAACCCTTACGGGTAATCTCAGCGTGTACTCTAACCATGTTGATGTGAATGAGCTGCTGACCGGTAAAAGTACCACCGAGGAAGAGATTGCCGATTCTACTGCCATGAGCGTTATTGAACTACCCGACAATGTAAGCTTTGATGCTAAGGTGGATATGAAGAAAATTATTTACGACAAGCTCATCATATCTGATCTTACAGGTAACGTTAATCTTACCGGTGGAGTAGCCACAATGAAAAATCTTTCGATGAGTATGCTCGATGGATACGTTAAAATGGCTGGGTTTTACGACCCACGTAACATTAAATCGCCATTAGTTAATTTTGATTTTGACATGCAGGATATCAACATCCCCACTGCGTTCAAATCGTTTACAACACTGCAAAAAATCTCCCCAGCCGTTGAGAATATGACCGGCAGGGTTTCGACTCAGCTTAAGTTCAGCTCACAGCTCGATACTGTCATGATGCCTGTTCTTAACAGCATAAATGCTTATGGTAAGCTACAATCGAAAAGTATTGGCATTAGTAATTCTAAAGCATTTGCCAAACTTGCTGATTTTTTGAAGAAAGATGAATTCCGAAACCCAAGCCTAAAAGATGTAAATGTAAGCTTTAGCATTAAGGATGGACGCATATACATTGAGCCTTTCGATACCCGGATAGCCAGTACCAAAATGAATTTTGGCGGCGATATGGGAATTGACCAAACCTTGAACTTTAAAGCTAAAGTATCGGTACCATCGTCGTATTTGGGTGGAGCAGCCGATCTTGCCAACGACCTGCTGGGTAAATACGGAGCAAAGCTGCCCCCAACCATCGATGTTAATTTAAAGATTTTAGGAACATCCTCAAAACCCGATGTCCAAATCGATACAGGCAGCGGAGCAGCAGAAAGTTCGCCTTCAGCTGTGCAAACAGCCAAGGAGGTCGCCCAAGAAAAAATCGATGAGGTTAAGGTTGAAACTAAACAGAAGGCAAAAGCCGAATTTGATAAGCTAATTGCCGATGCCGAAAAGGAAGCTGACCGTATAAGGGCTGAGGCCTCAGTGCAAGCCGAAAAAATTAGGAAGGAGGCTGAAGTTCAAGCCCTGAAAACAGAGGAAGAGGGTAAAAAGAAAGGCCCATTAGCCGAAAAGGCAGCAAAAGAGGTTGCCAAAAAAATCAGGTTAAATGGCGAGGCTGCAGCCCAAAAAGTAATTACCGAAGCCGATGCTAAAGCAAATGCCATTGTTGAAAAGGCTAAAGCAGAATCGGCTAAGCTGGAGTAGATAGTTAAAAGTTCAGAACTCCTGACCCATGCTTG
>DFYV01000047.1:0-396 GCA_002383425.1 Bacteroidales bacterium UBA4073
CATCTTAAACAGCTATTAACTTATTTAAAAATATCAGGTCTTAAACTTGGATTGCTTATTAATTTTAATGAAACACTAATAAAAAATGGAATTACACGAATAGTTAATAAATTGTAAACCTTTGCGTCTCTGCGTCTTTGCGAGATAAAAATATAAATATATATGCCAGTAAAATACATTTCACATATTCCAAACACTATTGAAATTATTGAATAAATTAAATTTTTTACAAGATAATTGTCTCTTTTAATATGATGATTATTATATTTGTAAACTAGTTTATGACATTTTGAAAAATGCCAAATTGTTGAAAATTAATTCTTGGCGCCTTTGCGATAGAATATTATTTTTCAATTTGCATTTTGTGTTTTGCATTCTGCCTTGAGCAATTGTCCC
>DFYV01000047.1:493-8892 GCA_002383425.1 Bacteroidales bacterium UBA4073
TTATCATCATAAAAAATGAATTAACCATTTTTGGAAAATTTCAGCTGAACATTTTGTGTGATTGGTATGTTTTTCTACCGTCATCAGTATTGTTATTACTATGATTACTAAATGGTTGCTCTCATTGCCAGTTTTTTATACTGCGGTTTTGTTTTATAGCCTTGCCTCGTCATTCAAGGTTTTATTTAACTTCATATCGCTTGGGGCCAATATTTCAACCGAACAAATTTTGACCTTTATTGCCTTTACCTGTAATATGAATCATAGTTTTCTTGCAGAATTGATATTGCACTAATTCCGGTATGTTTGAATGGGATTGCGCGTGCCATTAACTGTTAAAGCAAAATGTATGTAAATTGAAAATATTGATGCCATGAGCCAGAAAGATATGAACCAGCTGAGGCACGAGTATTCCCTGAGGACATTAAACGAGAACGAGGTTAAAAGCTCACCTATTGAACAGTTTGACTATTGGCTACGCGAGGCTATTGAATCCGGAATACCTGAGCCCAATGCCATGACACTTGCAACCTCAACCTTTAATGGGAAACCCTCGGCCAGAGTAGTGCTGCTTAAGCATTATGATGAAAAAGGGCTATCGTTTTTTACCAACTACGAAAGCCGAAAGGCAAAAAATATTTTGCAAAATCCTTACGGTGCCCTTGTGTTTTTTTGGCCTGAACTGGAACGGCAGGTAAGGATAGAGGGGAAAATTCAAAAAACTTCGGATGCTGAGAGCGACAGGTATTACAGTACCCGCCCCGATGGGAGTAAAATAGGGGCATGGGCATCGCCTCAAAGTTCAGTTATCCCGAACCGGAAATACCTTGAACGTTTATTGGCCGATTTTGAAGAGGAGTTTAAAGGGAAATCCATTAAACGGCCGCCAAACTGGGGTGGATATATTTTGGTTCCCACGCTTTTTGAATTCTGGCAGGGGCGACCAAACCGCCTTCACGACAGAATTCAGTACTCTTTGATTAATAATCAATGGGAAATTGAGAGGCTGGCTCCTTAAGCTCGTCTTGTATTTACGAAGTCCTGATTTATCGGGAAAATCTGCCTTTTGAATTAAGCCATTGACCCTAACATTCTTTTACCTTCCTCTACTTTCTTCTACCTTCTAATTTCACTTTGCATTTCGCATTGAGCCATTGTGCTTAACGTTCCGGGTTTTTCCCAATGAATTTCAGCATTTTTTGGATTAGCAAATTTGAATCGATAGGTTTGGTGACATAGTCGTCGCAACCACTTTCGATGCTTTTGTTAAACTCCGACTGAAGGGCATAGGCGGTTTGGGCAATAATTGGTAGAGTAGGCCGTTGGCGTTTGAACTCCATGGCTAATGAATAGCCATCGGCATCGGGGAGTCTTATATCGAGTAGTACTATGCTCAAATCCTTGTGTTTTTTGAATAGCACCCGGGCTTCGCGGGCATTATTAGCGAAAATTGTTTTGGCACCGGTAGGCTCCAGCAAACGTTCAAAATAAAGCCGAATCTCTTTGATATCCTCAACTATTAGAATCTTTTTCCCTTTTAGCGATTCGGAGGGAAGTGTACCATGGGTATCCCTTGTTGACATTTGGCCGTTTTCGTCGCCTTCGTAGAATGGGATTGTAAAGTAGAATGTCGATCCTTGTCCTTCGGTGCTTTCTACCCATATATGTCCGCCAAGCAGATCGACCAGCCCCTTCGAGATAGCTAAGCCCAGCCCACTGCCGCCATAAATCCTGGTTTGGGTATCGTCGGCTTGCCTGAACCGTTCAAATATTAGGGCTTGCTTGCTGGGCGAAATTCCAATTCCTGTATCCTGCACATAGCACTGTATGTAGGGTATGTCCTCTCCAATTATCAGATTATATCCAAAGCGGATGCTGCCGATCGGTGTAAACTTTATGGCGTTGCTCAACAGGTTATTTAGGATTTGCCTTACCCTAATGGGGTCAGAGTAAATCATAAATGGGGACTCCTGGGGCATTTCGGGTTTAAGGAGTAAAGTTTTTTGATCTGTTTTACCAGAAAGTTGGTTGGAGTATATCACGTAAAGTTCCTGCAGTAGCTCATTAAAGTCGAATGAGGTTTTACTGATTCGTAGCTGGTTCGATTGGATTTTCGATATGTCGATGATATCCTCAAGAAGGACAAGAAGTTGGTTGCCGCTGTTCTCAATAAGTTCAATGTATTGCTTACCGGTTTCGGTCAACTTCTCTTCGGCTTTAAGCAGCTGAATAAATCCAAGAACAGCATTCATGGGCGAACGGATTTCGTGGCTCATGTTCGATAGGAAAGCCGTTTTCAACATGTCCGATTCCTCGGCTTGCTTCTTTGCCCGTATGAGTTCCTGCTCAATTATTTTTCGTTCGGTAATGTCGTTGGCTATGCCTACCGATGCAATGGGTTCGTTATATTCATTAAAGATAAGGGAGGTGGATAAGAATATCGGGAAAATTGTTCCATCTTTCCTAACATTAAGCAGTTCACCTTGCCACCCTCCTTCAAGGGTTGTGGTATGGATTTCGTTGTTAACTTCTGGGGCAAAACCAGCAGGCCTCAAAATATTAGTAGTTTTCCCAATAATTTCGGTTTGGGTGTAACCATAAATTTTGGTGAAAGCTGGATTAATGTAAATGAATCTGCCCTCTAAATCTGTAATCGATATGCTGTCGTTGGCATTCATAATGGTTTGAGCCAGAATTCTTATCTCTTCCTCAAACTTCTTCTGCTGGGTTATATCGCGGAGTAATACAAGGAATATTTTTTGGTCAACCGGTTGTAGTCGGACTTCGTAGTAAAAGTAGCTATTTTCAAGTTTATAGGAATACTCGAACCTTTGCAACTTACCTGTAATATTTGCCAGGTTTAGTGCTTCGGAATATTTTTCAAAAATGGGAGGAGAAAAAATTTGCGAGATGTTTTTTCCCAGGTGGGAGTTTGAAATTTCAGGGTAGAATACTTTTTCGGTTGGAGCAAAATCAATTAGAATTCCTTCCTGATTAATTCGGAACAGGAAGTCAGGAATAGCCATAAGCATTGCTCTGAATTTTGCCTCGCTCTCGGTTAGGTTGTCAATGGCAATCTTTCGTTCAGTAACATCGGTAAGCATACCATCAAAGTAAGTAGCATCAGGACTTTCGGTTATATTGGGTTGAAGAATGTTTTGTACCCAAATGGGTGAACCATCGGTTTGTAACATTTCAACCTCAATGGGGGTTTTGGCCGTAGAACAGGTACGTAGCCATTCGTCGAAATTGGTTAATAGTAACCTTACATCTGTACCTGTAGCCACTTCGGGGTTATTAAACCCAAAAATATTAGCGAAAGCAGGGTTGCAGTAAACTATTTGGCCATTTCTTGAAATTCGGTATAACCCTACGGGGATTTGTTCGGTAAGCGTGCGGTATTTCTCTTCGCTTTCTACCAGAATAGCTTCAGCGTTTATGCGATCGGTGATATCGTGGCACATGGCAAAAACCACTGAAAGTCCAAAGTAATCGCCCTTGCTAAAAACCATATCAATAGGGATAGGGTCGCCAATTTTTTTGGTTCCCCAGAACTCCATCTTTTGGGTTTGACCTTGATAGGCAAGGTTTATTAATTGGGTTAGCTCATCCAGTGATGTTTGCGATGTATTGGCAATTTCGTGAAGTGTTTTGCCAATGAATTCATCCCTGCTGTAATCGAAAAGAATTTGTCCGCTACTGTTGGCATCCAGAATAGTACCGCTTGAATCGAGGATAAGTATGCCCTCGCTCGAATTGTTAAACAACCCCCTGTAGCTTTTCTCGCTCTCACTCAAAGCCTTTTCGGCTTGTATGCGGGAGGTGATATCACGAATGAATACTATGTCGATTTTTTCATTGGCTTGTTCAATAAAATTCACATTAAACTCAACGTGTTTTTCTTCCCCCTGACTCGATATAAGAATGGTTCGGTAAATTGTAGGTTCTGTTTTGCCGGCAGCTCGATTTTTGTACCGTTTTATTACCAAATTTTTTTGGCCTGGATGAATGAATTTAGTAATGGGTTGATTTAGAAAATCTTCGGGTTTAACTTTTAGAATATCAATAATTTGTGGATTTCCATAGGTTATCAGTCCATCTTTAATGAATACAATGCCATCGTTGGAATGCTCAACCAGAATTCTATACATTTCCATCGATTCCTTTAAAGCCTCCTCGGCCTGTTTGGCGCGGCTTATATCGGTCGAAATTGTCATTATGCCATATTTCCCGTTAGGGAAAATTACGCGGGTTTCATGGAGTTGAACGAATCGCTTGCTCCCGTCTTTGCGTACATTATAAACCTCGGTGATAAGCGATTCACCTCGGAGTATCCTTTGAATATGGGGATCGACATCATCCCGGAATTCCTCGGCTGGTAGGTCGTGGGATCGCATTTTCAGAAATTCTTCGCGGCTGTATCCTAAAATTTCGGTGGCTGCCTTGTTCGTGTATATAATGTTACCTTCGTCGTCGCTAAGGAGAACGCCATTTGGCGATTGCTCAAAAATTATACGCCATGCCTGCTCCTCGGTAAGAATCATTTTCAGCCTGACATGGTTTGTGTCAAAGCTGCTGCTTGCAAACATTTCTGATTTTTGTACCTGTTTTTTTAGGAGCTGGAGTTCAATGGCCAAATCGAGTTCCTTGCTGGTGAAACCTGGGTTGATGTGTGAATCTTCGGGGAGATCGTTGATTTGGGTTGTGGCTTCACTGTATGAAGTGCCAGTGTAGTAAAGAACAACACCATCGTAGCTGTCGAATTTCCCTTTGATTTTTTGGAATGTAAGTGCATTTTCAATCCCAACAATGGCAATGTTAAATACTGGAAACTCAATGCTGGTAGCAATCCTATCTAAAATAAGGCATGAGTAGCCTTTGCCTTCCATGATGGTTTCAAACCTGTCAACTGGAAGAACCTGATTAACAATGAGTAATGCTATTTTTGACGCCATTGCTTAGCAGGTTTACCAGAACGTAATATACTATTTTTACGTTTATTAACACTTTAGCGTTTAAATTTTTGGGGAAATTTTACTGAAAGAGGGGATTGTTTCACCAGTCATCAAAAAAAATTGACGAGGGGTTCTACTGGTTTGTATTCACTAAGTTCCGACCTGTACTGAGCAAAGTCGAAGTCTTGTACTGAGCGAAGTCGAAGTAAAGGTTTCCCGAAGGGCAAGATAGTCGCTTCGCCCCATTGTAAAGTGGAAAAACTTAAGATAGTAGCGAGTAGCGAGTAGCGAGTAGATAGTATGTCAAAGATATTAATTTGAAAGCAATTAAAAACCTCGCTACTAACTCCTATCTACTCACTACTGTTGTAGAGTTTAGTATTTTTCCACATCATTCTCGCTACTATCTACTATATACTCGCTACTATATTTCTTTTTTGCATTACGCATTGAGCCATTGTGCCTACCTACGGAGGGTTGCTGCCAGCCGTTTGGTATTTATTAGCAGGTCGAGGGCTTGATTAACCGAATAGCATACCACGGAGGCGTATTTTACTGTTTTGATCGAAGCCCCCTCCGCCTGAATGGTGGCAATGCCCAATGCGGCTTGCCTGAGCATTTTCCAATCGTTGTACCCATTCCCTATTGCGGCACACCGCTTACTGCCAAGTTGGTTTACATAAATTCCCTTTTGCCTATCCTGATATCCGTTACTCAGTACCTGAATATGGCATTTAATTTCTTTTAGTTCACTGATTACAGTACCAAATGTGTCGGCGGTAATTACATGAACGCTAAGCTTGCTTGAGAGCTCATTCAGCCTTCCCTTTACGCCCTCAACCAATTTTCCGTCAATGGCAAGGGTCCCGTTGAAGTCGAGCACAAGATATTCCAACTCGAGCGTTTTGTTGCCCGGAATTTCAATCCGTATCATTGAATATGGGTATTTGACCAATTCCTGTATGGATTTTCTGCCAGGTAAGAGTTGTAGTACCGGATATCGCCCGATACCTCTTGTGTTATCCAATTGGGAATCAGGAAGGTCTCATCCTCGTTTTTTAATTCTATCTCGGCAAGGATAAGCCCTGCGTTTTGCCCTTCAAAAACATCAACCTCCCAAAGCTTATTTGCGTAGTCAATAGTATATCTAATCTTTTCAATAAGGGTATCACAGAATTTCTCCATGAGTTTTTGTGCCTTATCGCCTGGGATTTCAAACTCAATCTCTTCACGGGAAATACCATGTGATTCACCTTTGATGGTCATGTATGATTTGTCGCCCTTAATTCTGACCCTTATGGTTTTATTGGGTTGCGAGCAAAGGTAACCCTGAATAATTTTCACCCCTTCAGGTTTATTGAGATTGTTCCATCCGAAGGTATCAACTAAGTATTTGCGCTCAATTTCCATGGTGTAAAAATAGCAAAGCTCACCCAAAAAAGGTGAGCTGGAAGCCCAAAAATTATTTTAGGATCAGAAAAGCTTTTTCTTGAAGTAAAGTGCAACATTTACAAGGCCAATCATAACCGGAACTTCAACTAAAGGCCCAATTACAGCGGCAAATGCTTCGCCCGAATTAATTCCAAATATGGCAATAGCAACGGCAATGGCAAGTTCAAAGTTGTTGCTTGCAGCAGTGAACGATAGGGTGGTAGCTTGCTCATAGGTAGCCTTGGTTTTATGGCTCATAAAAAATGATAAAAGGAACATCACCACAAAATAGATTAGTAGCGGAATGGCTATGAGCACAACGTCGAAGGGAATTTTTACAATGTATTCACCCTTAAGCGAAAACATAACCACGATGGTAAAGAGTAATGCAATTAAGGTGATAGGACTTATTTTTGGGATAAAACGGATGTTATACCAGTCCTTACCTTTCAGCCTTATAAGAACAAAACGAGTGATAAAACCAGCGATAAATGGAATTCCCAGGTAGATGAAAACACTCTCGGCAATCTGGCCAATGGTAATCCGTTCCACCAGACTATTGGTTGGAATGCCAAACCAGCCGGGCAAAATGGCTATGAACAGGTAGGCGTAAACGGAGTAAAACAGAACCTGAAAGATTGAGTTGAAAGCAACTAATCCGGCCGCATATTCTGTATCACCCTTGGCCAGGTCGTTCCATACTATTACCATGGCTATGCAGCGGGCTAATCCAATCATGATTATACCGTACATGTATTGCAGGTTGGTTTCGCCCGGAAAAATTTTGTAAAAGGCAATAGCCAAAAGGAACATCAAAACCGGACCAATAATCCAGTTCTGGATAAGGGAAAGCGTAAGAATTTTGTAGTTTCTGAAAACATCGCCAAGTTCCTCATATTTGACTTTGGCAAGGGGCGGAAACATCATAAGAATTAACCCAATAGCAATTGGAATGTTGGTGGTACTTTCGGGCGAAGGTTTCAACGAATCCCAGAAACCTGCAATTGCAGGGAAAAAGTGTCCGCTAAGTACTCCCACTGTCATGGCCAGGAAAATCCATAGGGTAAGGTAGCGGTCCAAAAATTTTAGTCGTTTTTCTGATGGCATAGTGGTATTGTTTATTTTGAGATTTGAAAATTTATGTGTTTGAAAATTAAGGTCAGGTTTAATGGCTAACACAGCAGGATTAGTCTATATTAACCTGAATCATAAATAGCATCTTACTGTATGTTTCACGATATTTCGCTATGTCCAACATGACAGAGGATTTTAGTAAGTAGTGAAATTGATTGACTAATCCGTATTCTGTATTAATTTTAAAAATTCCAAATTCGAAAATCTATCTTTTATCCCATCTCTCACCTTTCGGAATACGGCCAATATCTCATCATCGGTACCTGTTGCTTCGGCTGGGTCTTCGAATCCGATATGAAGCCTGTGCTTTACCTTTCCCAGAAATGCCGGGCAGGTTTCCTTTGCGTTGTCGCATACGGTAATAACATAGTCCCACTCCTGGTTAATGAATTGGTCAACCAGCTTGGGCTTGTGCTGGCTGATATCGATCCCCACCTCAGCCATTACCCGAACGGCTATGGGGTTTACCTGATTTGCCGGCTTGGTCCCGGCCGATTCTACTTTCAGGTTTTTACTATTTGCCTTTAGAAATCCTTCGGCCATTTGGCTACGGCAGCTGTTGCCTGTACAGAGTATTAAAATTTTGTCCATTTTATCTCTCCTAAATTTAATCTGTTATTCTTAGCTGTAGTTTTCGCAAGTTTGAATCACGAGCTGCTCCTGATGGTTGATGGTTGTTCGTTGTTCGGAAGAATAGTTGATGGTTGATGGTTGATGGTTGACGGTTGATGGTTCAAGGTTCAAGGTTAACGTTTCACGATTCACGTTTCACGGTTGATGGATGTTCGTTGTTCGTTGTTCGTTGTTCGTTGTTCGGAACTGTAGTTGATTGTTGACGGTTGATGGTTCAAAGTTCAAGGTTAACGGTTCACGATTCAC
>DFYV01000046.1 GCA_002383425.1 Bacteroidales bacterium UBA4073
GAATACATATGATAGTTGATGGTTGATGGTTGATGGTTGATAAGCGTTGTTAGTTGTTCGTTGTTCTGAAAAAGGAATCTTTAATTCGTAATTTGTAATTTTGAATTTGGAATATTGAATCTGGAATCTGGAATTTTGAATTACTCCCCCTTTGAAAAGGGGGTTGGGGGGATTGACTGATGGTTGTTGGTCATTCGTTGTTCGTTGTTCTGATAAAGGAATCTTTAATTCGTAATTCGTAATTCGTAATTCGTAATTCGTAATTTTGAATCTGGAATCTTGAATCTCTAACATTGAACCTCGAACCCTGAACTTTGAACTTTATCCTTTAACCTTTTTAATTGTGAAACGTTTCCTTGAAAATATTAAATTGCAGCAATCGCTATTATTAATCTTTTTTGTAAATTCGTAAAAATTTCTCTAAAACCATTGGGTATGAACTGTATTTTGCTAGATGACGATGAGATGTCAAGAAGGTTAATTGAAGACTATTCCTCAAGGGTTGATTTCTTAAGGTTGATTCGTTCTTTCTCTAATCCCATTGAAGCCTTGAGTTTTCTTCAAAGCCAAACCGAGGAGGTTAATCTGGTTTTTCTTGACATCGAAATGCCCGAGATGTCGGGAATTGACTTTCTGGAAACCAGCTCGGCAAAACCTCAGGTGGTTATTGTATCATCTAAGGAAAAGTACGCCCTTAAAGCATTCGACTATAGCGTTACCGACTACCTATTAAAGCCAATAACTTTTCCACGCTTTTTTAAGGCAGTGTCAAAAGCCTATGAGCGTTACAACCTGTTGCGTTCGCCTTTCGACGACGATAGGGAAATATTTATCAAGAAAAATAACTCCTTAGTGAGGGTTAGGTACGGCGACATCCTGTGGATTGAGGCCATGGAGAATTACGTCATAATTGTTACCATGCACGAGCGGTTCACTATTCATTTAACCATGAAATCGATCGAAAACCAACTACCAGATGTTCGTTTCAAGCGGGTTCACAGGTCATTTATTGTGAATATGGGCAAAATAGATACCATTGAGGATAATGTGATTACTATCCGAGGTAACGATGGCCGTAAGACCATCCCCATTGGTAAGTCGTATCGCGAGTCTTTAATTAATGAATTAAATCTAATTGCAAATAAGTAGTAGGAAATGAATGTGTTGAGGCAGCTCTTTCTGGAGCATTTAGCCCAAACCTCAGAATCGCCCCTAATGCTTGAGGTAAGTAAAGCTGACGGGGTTTTTCTATTTGGGCCTAAGGGGGAAAGACATTTCGATTTAATCTCGGGTATTGCGGTGAGTAATTTGGGACATGGAAATCCTTTGATAATTAAAGCTGTACAAGAACAAGCGGCCGATTACATGCATCTTATGGTTTACGGGGAGTACATTCAGAAACCGCAGGTTGAACTCTCCGCTCATCTTACCGAAATTCTTCCCGAAAATTTAAACTCGGTTTACCTCGTTAACTCGGGCAGCGAGGCCGTTGAGGGTGCCCTGAAACTTGCCAAGCGTTATACCGGACGTTCCGAAATAGTGGCGTTCAGGAATGCATACCATGGCAGTACCCAGGGTGCATTAAGCGTTATGGGCTGCGAGGAGCAAAAGCGGAATTTCCGCCCTTTGCTGCCCGACGTGCGTTTCTTACGCTTCAATAGCATGGTCGATTTAGAGCACATTACAGAGCGGACGGCTTGTGTTATTATTGAACCCATACAGGGCGAAGGGGGTGTTCAAATACCCAGCATTGACTATATTCGCAGGTTAAGAGATAGATGCAGCCAGGTTGGGACTTTGCTGATTTTTGATGAAATCCAAACCGGAATGGGACGGACTGGCAAAATGTTCGCATTCGAAAGGTTTGGGGTTATTCCTGATATCCTATTGCTGGCCAAGGCTTTTGGTGGCGGAATGCCCTTAGGGGCATTTGTGGCTTCCGTAGAGATCATGAGGGCATTGACTAACGACCCCTTACTTGGGCATATCACCACTTTTGGTGGGCATCCGGTATCGTGTGCAGCGGCCATTGCCTCGCTGAATATACTGACCAAGGAAAAAATAGTTGACCGTGTCGATGCTAAGGGTGCTATTATAGCCGAGGCATTGGCTAAACATCCTAAGGTTAAGGAGGTTCGTCGTGCCGGACTGATGCTGGCTGTTGAATTAGGTTCGTTTGAGCGGGTGCAGGCTTTAATCAGGTTTGGCCTTGAAAACGGCTTCATTGTGGACTGGTTTTTGTTCTGCAATACTGCAGTACGAATAGCACCACCACTTATTATTACTGAAGAGGAGTGTCGAACTGTATCAAGAATGATAGTAGAAGGGTTAAACGCTATTCAATAAAATTATGCTGAGGATTTCTTTATTCCTGGGAGTATTTTTTACAACAACTTTGACCTTTTCACAGCAATCGGTTGAAATCCGAGAAGCAGAGTATAGCCTAAAATCGATTTACAGACAAATTTTGGCGGAGATTTCCTACTCAAGTCGTGATTCCCTGAACGCTCTCTTTTATCGCTCGTTTAAGGAGGCTCTTATGCATCAGGGTTCGTTTAGCTACCCATTTGACTCCATACCTATTGGGAAGGTAACCTCCCCTGATGGCAGGTTCAGGATTTTCACCTGGAACATCCCCCAACCTGGTGGCTATCAAAAGTACTTTGGGTTGATGCAGGTAAAAAATGCCGATGGTGGCGTTAAGCTGCTTGAACTCGTCGATGGCCGAAATGATATTAAAGATCCCAGAAACGATAAGCTTACCACCCAGAGGTGGATGGCTGCTTTGTACTACCAGCTGGTACCTTTTAATTCGACTTTTGGCCCCGCTTACGTGCTTTTGGGCTACGATTTCAATAACCTTTTTACCTCTAAGAAAATTATAGAGGTGCTTACTTTTGATACCCAGGGTAATCCGGTATTTGGCCTTCCTGTTTTCAATGTTGACGGTAAGTATAGGTTGTCGAGAATTGTTTTTGAGTTCAGTGCGCGTGCCAGCATGGTGCTCAGGTATAGCGACGAGGCCAAAACAATTGTCTTTGACCATCTTTCGCCTTCACAATCCATTTTTACTGGCGATTTTCAGTATTACGGCCCCGATGGTTCGTTCGATGGTTTTAAACTTGAAGATTCGGAGTGGGTTTACGTAAGGGATTTGGATTTACGAAATCCCAAGCGTCCAAAACCAAAACCCATTGATGCACCAGTCGATATTAAAGAACCAGGATTTATTTACATCCCCTACAACACCCCAGTAAAATAGGGTTTACCATACCCTTAAGCCCATACATAATCAAGAAAAAGTTTTCAGAACAAATTATTTTTTAGATGATGAAGATAACAACATTATTTTCCCGTGCACCTGTGGGTTCTGAAATTGACGGTTACTATCCGGATGGGGAAAACGGAGATTTTAAATGGCAGATCGATCGGTTTGCCGACATCCGTATATTGCGATATCAAATCCCGGAATTTGAAAGGTTAACCCCGCAGCAGCGTGTTTTGGTGTACTACCTGGGTGAGGCCGCCAAAGGTGGGCGCGACATTATTTGGGATCAGAACTACAAGCATAACCTTGCAATTCGTTCAATCCTCGAAGCGGTTTATAAAGGCTATTCCGGCGATAGAACAGTTGAGCCGTGGAATAGGTTTATGGAATATATAAAGCGGGTGTGGTTTTCCAACGGAATACATCACCACTACTCGAACGATAAAATACTTCCCAATTTCAGTGCGGAATACTTTACCCAACTGGTAAACCAAACCCCCGATTCATTTTTTTGCCCGGAACTTGGAGGTAAAATGCAGATAATCAAAAAGTATTTGCCAATTATTTTTGATCCTGCTATTGCACCCAAAAGGGTTAATCAGGATGTAGGTACTGACATGGTTGCCCAATCGGCCTGCAACTACTACGAAGGGGTAAGCCAGTCCGAAGCCGAAAATTTTTATGCCGGCATGGCAAATCCTTTCGATACCACACCCATATCGTACGGGTTAAACTCAAAGCTGGTTAAGGAAGACGGTCAAATAGTTGAAAAGGTATGGTATATCAATGGTATGTATGGAAAGGCTATTGAACAAATCGTTTACTGGCTGAATAAGGCAGCCACTGTTGCCGAAAACTCCCACCAGCGTCAGGTCATTGAAACACTTATCGAGTATTACAAAACAGGCAATCTGAAAAAGTTTGATGAGTATAATGTATTATGGGTTAACGATATACAGTCGAAGGTCGATTTTGTGAACGGATTTATAGAAACCTATGGCGATCCGCTTGGGTATAAGGCCAGCTGGGAGGCTGTTGTTAACTTCCGGAACGAGGAGGCTACCCGTCGTACCCGGATCATAAGCGATAACGCACAATGGTTTGAGGATCACTCGCCTATCGACCAAAGGTTTAAGAAAAAGAAGGTAAGTGGGGTTAGCGCTAAGGTCATAACGGTAACCCAACTTGGTGGCGATTGCTACCCATCAACTCCCATCGGCGTTAACCTGCCCAATTCCGATTGGATTCGAAAGGAGCATGGTTCAAAATCGGTTACCATGGACAATATCACCTATGCTTACGATCAGGCTGCGATAGGTGATGGTTTTCTGGAGGAGTTTGCCTGGTCCAACAAGGAGGTGGAGTTTAACCGGAAGTATGGCTACCTGGCAAGTAGCCTCCATACCGATTTACACGAGTGTCTGGGACACGGTTCGGGACAGCTTGCCGAGGGGGTAAAGGGCGATGAGCTTAAAAATTACGCTTCCCCCTTGGAGGAAGCCCGTGCCGACCTGTTCGCTCTTTACTACATCATGGACCCCAAGATGCTGGAGTTTGGCCTTTTGCCATCGTTAGATGTTGCCAGGATTCAATATTCCAACTACATACGCAATGGACTTATGACCCAGCTTACCCGCATTGAGCTGGGTAAAAGTATTGAGCAGGCCCACATGCGTAACCGTCAACTTATATCAAAATGGTGCTATGAACATGGTAAGGCCGATAATGTGATTGAGCGTAAGGAACGTAACGGAAAGATTTACTTTGTGGTGAACGATTACCAAGGACTCAGACAACTTTTTGGGCAACTTTTGAATGAAATTCAACGAATAAAATCAACAGGTGATTTTGAGGCCGGTAAAGCTATAGTGGAGACATACGCCGTTAATGTTGACTATCAGTTGCATAGGCAGGTTATTGAAAGGTTTTCAAGGCTGAATATTGCACCTTATAGCGGTTTTATCAACCCCCGCATTATACCAGTTTTTGATGACGATAGCGTGGTTGATGCCAGGGTGGAATACCCCAATAGCTACGTTGAGCAGATGCTTGAATATTCCGATAAATACTCCTTCCTTCCACTATACAGCTAACCAATTCTTAGAATTTAATAAATGAGCCCAATCTAAAAAGCCAATTTTCATTAAAAATGATATTCTCGTATAGAACAATAAAGTTAAAGGTTAAAGGTTAAAAGTTAAAAGTTATAAGACATCAATCTCCTCAATCTAATCAATCTAATCAATCTAATCAATCTAATCAATCTAATCAACCGTCAACCATCAACCATTTTTCCGAACAACGAACAAAACGAGTTAAAGGTTTAAAAGTTAAAAGTTATAAGACATCAATCACATCAATCCCCTCAATCTAATCAATCTAATCAATCACATCAACCGTCAACCATCAACCATTTTTCCGAACAACGAACAAAACGAGTTAAAGGTTTAAAAGTTGAATCCCCTCCGAAAAGTAATTTTTTGTTCTTTTACCGATTGCAATTGACTGAAAATCAGTGATAGATTTGTGATAAGATTATACTTTTAGGTGTTTTCGGAGTGGACTCAAAGTTAAAAGTTATAAGACATCAATCTCATCAATCTCCTCAATCTAATCAATCACATCAACCATCAACCATCAACCATTTTTCCGAACAACGAACAACGAACAACGAACAACGCCTCCGCCTCCGCCTCCGCCTTTCGCCTATGAATTTTTTGGACTGGACCCATAAGTTCCCAAAATTTTATACATTTGTGATCGATGTCGTTTAGTTAAATCAGTCAGGTCTCTTTTCCTTAGTTTGACTGTCACCCTAAGCGGAGTTAAAGGATGATTCTTTGAATGATGTTATTATATGAGTATGCTCCGAAGACCACGAAGGCAAGAAAGCACGACAGAACGAAATGGGAGAAATAAGAACACATATCGGGGTTAATCACTATGTACACAAATCCAGACTAATGGAAATTACGAAAATCTTTATACATCTCGTACCATCGTGCTATCGTGCTATCGTGCTATCTCTCAATCGGGCATATTTTTGGTTTGCATGCAATGATAGAGACTTTTCGGAGGTGACTACCTATATTAAATCCTTAACTGTTTGTAATCGGCATTGAAACTGGTTATGAAAATCTTCAGTAAAATACGAAACCGCATAGCTATTTACATTGTTGATTACAGTATTGAATGGTCCAATACACTATACAATGGAATAGAATGTTCCGAACCCTTTACTATTAAAAAATTCTCTACCGGTGAGGAGTTTATAAACTTTTTGAACGAGGCAAAGTTGAGCCAGCGTATAACCCATGTAGCTCTTATTGGCTATACATTTTACGATGCCAAAAATCAAACCATTATGAATGGTATTGAGATTCTGGAATCACTTAAAAAAATTAAGCCCTTTGTTAACGCCATCATGCTTGCCAACAACGATGAGTTGGAGTACGGGGGTTACGTAAAGAAACTTGGCGCCATAGCCGTTGTTACTAAGGACGAAAGTTCGCTACTTAGAATAAATAACTACATTGCAATTCTACATAGAAAGCAAGCTCTGGCTCAGCGTAAAAAGGATTTTATAATTTCGTTGTATTTCTTCATGGCGTTTCTAATAGTACTGTTCATATACCTGATATTTAAGAGCCACTTTACCTGACATTTTTTCATCGTATTGACTAATTGACACCCGTTTGAAGCACACTGTCATTAATCTATATATTTATATATCAATTAGATAGATTTTTTAGTTCTGTTATTCCTTTCAGTTAAGCCCAATGGCATCGGAATTGATTAATTAGTACGGGTATGTATCGATTATGTTTAACTAAAATATTGATGTGCAATGCAAACCGGAAAAATTGGTGTAACAACTGAAAACATCTTCCCAATCATCAAGAAATTCTTGTACTCCGACCATGAGATATTCCTCAGGGAGTTAATATCGAATGCCGTTGATGCCACTCAAAAGTTAAAAACACTCGCATCAGTTGGCGATTTCAAGGGCGAGCTGGGCGATTTAACCATCAGGGTTAAGGTTGATAAAAAAGCCGGAACCCTTACCATTTCCGATAGCGGGGTGGGTATGACCGCCGATGAGATTGAGCGTTATATCAACCAGATTGCCTTTTCGGGAGCCGAGGAGTTTCTGGAAAAATACAAGGCGCAGGTCAACGGTTTTATCGGCCATTTCGGACTTGGGTTTTACTCTTCGTTCATGGTGAGCGACAAGGTAGAAATTATTACCCGTTCATGGCAGGAGGGCGCTACAGCTGTACGATGGAGTTGCGATGGATCACCTGAATATAAAATTGAGGATGCCGAACGAGAAAACCGAGGTACCGATATCATCCTGCATATCAGCGATGATTCCAAGGAATTCCTGGAAGATTACCGAATAGAGGAGCTACTACGCAAGTATTGCCGTTTCCTTCCTATTCCCATTGCCTTTGGCACCGAAAAGGAATGGAAGGATGGTAAGGAGGTTGACACCGGCAAGGAAAGGATAATAAACGACACCAATCCGCTTTGGACACGCAAACCTGCTGATCTAAAGGATGATGATTACCTGAAATTTTACCGCGATTTGTACCCAGCTCAGGAAGAACCTTTATTCTATATCCACCTAAATGTTGACTACCCGTTTAACCTTACAGGCATTCTTTACTTCCCACGCATCAAAACCAATTTCGATATCCAGAAGAATAAGATTCAGCTTTACTGCAATCAGGTTTTTGTTACCGATTCGGTTGAGGGGATTGTACCCGAATTCCTGACCCTGCTACATGGAGTTATCGATTCACCCGATATTCCGCTCAACGTATCGCGCAGCTACCTGCAAAGCGATTCAAACGTTAAAAAGATTTCGTCGCATATCACCAAAAAAGTTGCCGACAGGCTTCAGGATATCTTTAAGAACGACCGGGAACAGTTTGAGAAGAAGTGGGACGACCTGAAGCTGTTCATCACCTTTGGCATGATAACCGATGAGAAGTTCTACGAGCGTGCCGAAAAGTTTGCCCTGTTCAAGAATGTCGATGGCAAGTACTTCACCTTTGATGAGTACCAGACGCTGGTGAAGGACAACCAGACCGATAAGAATAAGACGCTGGTTTACCTGTATGCCACCGATATGGAAGCCCAGCACAGCTACATTGAGGAGGCTAAGAGTCGTGGATACGATGTTCTGCTCATGGATGGCCAGCTCGACCCGCACTTCATCAATTCACTTGAGGGTAAGCTCAAGGAAACCCGTTTTGCACGTGTCGATTCCGATGTTATCGATAAGCTCATTGTTAAGGACGACCGTAAGGAGGTGAGCTTAACGGCCGATGAACAATCCGATTTACGGGCTGTATTCGAGGGTGCACTTACTACCAACGATCATTACTGGGTTTCGTTTGAGGACCTTGGCGAGAATGCCAGCCCGGTGGTAATTACACAGTCGGAGTTCATGCGTCGCATGAAGGATATGGCCGCTATGAGCCCAACCTCAAACCTTTACAGCGGTATGCCCGATAGCCGCAACCTGGTGGTTAATGTTTCACACCCGCTGGTTAAAACAATCATTGAGGGTAAAAACAAGCAGCTAAGCGACAAGCTTGCCGAGCTTAACGAGAAAATCAAACCTGTTAAGGCTCGTGTTGATGAGCTGGAGAAAGCCCAGCAGAATAAAAAGGATGAGGAAATACCACAGGCCGATAAGGATGCCCTTACCGAAGCCGAAAAGCAGCTCGATACCCTTGAGGAAGAGCGTACTGCTCTGCTAAAAGGATTTGGCAAGGACTTCAAGCTGGTAAAGCAGCTAATCGATCTGGCTCTACTTGCCAACAACATGCTAAAGGGTGAAGACCTCAGCCGCTTTGTAAAACGCAGCCTTGAACTCATTAAGGTTGAGTAACAAACTATAGCCATAGTTTTCAAGCCCCGCTGAGGCGGGGCTTTTTTTACTCGAATAGCTGGCAGTTGAAAGTTGATGGTTGTTCGTTGTTTGTTGTTTGTTGTTCGGAAGAATAGTTGATGGTTGATGGTTGACGGTTGACAGTCCCTCATTATCGGGTANNTAGCCCCAAGAAAAATAACTGGAAGAGATTTGTTATATTTAAGCCTTGCACATGCGTAGAAAACCTAAAACAGATGCAAATGAAGATAAAAGATTTTTATAGGTTTCTCAACCCTAAGTTTCAAAATTTATTTTTAGAGTACAAGGTTGATTTAAAACCCCGATACGGTTACGGAAAACCTGCGCATCAGGATTTATTAAGAATTATAGATGCAAATCGACGCCAATATAAAGATTTACTAAACAAAGCGCTAGCCCACAAGGAAGCAATATGGACAATACGAGATTCCAACAATGAGACAGATTCAAGCAAACCAACATGGAATAATGGATTTCTGCCGGGTCTCGATATTATTGGTATATATACAATAATTTCAGAGTTTAAACCCAAAAAATATATTGAAATTGGCTCAGGAAACTCAACAAAAGTCGCTTTTAAGGCAAAGATTGACCAAAAATTAAATATGGAAATCTTCTCAATTGATCCAAAACCAAGAGCAGAAATAGATAATTTAGCTGATAAAGTAATAAGAGTACCTTTTGAGAACACAGATTTTAGTATCATTAACGAATTAAATGAGAATGACATCTTGTTTGTTGATAATTCTCATCGAATTTTACCAAATTCTGATTCAATGGTATTTTACCTGGAAATCCTACCAAAGCCGAAGAATGGTGTGATAGTTCATATACATGATATTTATTTACCTTACGATTATCCTCAATTTATGTGCAATAGATTTTATTCTGAACAGTATGGATTAGCGATATATTTACTTGCAGATAGTAAAAAGTATGAGCCATTATTACCAAACTATTTTATTTTTGAGGATAGAGAATTAAGCCAAAAAATTGAACCTATCTGGAATCATCCCAATTTAGAAAAAGTTGAAAAACATGGTTGTTCATTTTGGTTAAGAAAAAAATGACACCATTTTGGATTACTTACAATGTTTTAATACATCAAATAATCAAACCCACGTCCGTCTAAGTGCTTTATAAATTGTATTGTAACAATTTACCCGGAGGATTACCTAAGGATACAGGCAAATTAGGCGCAATGGCTCAATGAATTATGCAAAGTGCAAAGTGCAAAGTAAAAAATGCAAAATCTCGGTTAATTCTTTTTTGAGCTGCTATAAAAAAGTCTTTGTGTACCTTTGTGCAATAGCTATTCCACAAAACATACAAAGCACGCCTCAAAATACACAAAGTAATAGGCTATCATTAAGTAATAGGTTGTGCTTTTGAAGTTCATATACAATTATGACCCGGTTTGTTAGAGTCTGCCTATTAAGAATGCTTATACTATGAGTTAGTCAAGGCAGGATTAGATGTTCAAAAAGAAAAACCAATGCCGATTATTTATAAAGAAGTAGAATATGATTTCGAATAGAGGATTGATTTACCTGTAAATAGCAAAGTTGTCATTGAAATTAAAAACTGTTGAGGCATTCACAGAAGTTCATACAGCACAAACATTGACCTATTTAAAGATTGGAAATAATAAACTTGGTTTATTAATCAATTTTCAAGAATTGCATGAAAAGGGTTATCTATTAGAATAATAGCACCTCAAAAAAAAAATTAACCAAAATCCCCTAAAGTCAGACTTCCAATACTTATACCTG
>DFYV01000189.1 GCA_002383425.1 Bacteroidales bacterium UBA4073
CATGCAAATATATTCGCCCTAACAAGAAAGGAATAGTGAAAAGAGTTAGTGGGCAGACAGCCCAAGAAGCAATAAATGTTTTAATGGAAATATGGAAAGCTAATCCGATACCAGATGTATTAAAGGTAGATAATGATTCAGCTTTTGGGGCAAATCTAACCCATAAAATGTGTGTTGGGAAACTAACTTTATTTTTATTAAATATAGGGGTAACACCACTTTATATAGCACCAAGAAGCCCCTGGAATAACAGCGATGTTGAAGGATTTAACAGTGTATTTTCAAAAAAATTCTGGAATCGCTTGAAATTCACAGATGAAGAAGAAATAGACATAAAAATAAATGATTTTAATGTTGCCTATGAGAAATACTCACATTTAATTGATAATAATGCAGAAATAAAAAATCCAAAATATATCGCTGATTTTAAAGATATTGACTTTAGTAATACCCAAATAAATAAATTTAAAACCCATAGGATATATTTTTTACGGGTAGTCAGGAGAATAGGCGAAAAAGGTGATGCCAACGAAAATGGACATATTAACATATTAGGTAAAGAAATTGTCTTAAAAAAAGATTTAATCAATCTATTTGTATTTTGTGAAGTAAATATAAAGGCAGAAAAACTTATAATTTACTCTGAAAATGAAGAAGGACAATTGATTGAAGTAAAACAAGTAAAGTTTAAAATCAAAAATATAAAATAATTATGGGCTCATTAAAGAATTTTGCCCACGTGGCTGGTGATTGGAAACCTCAGCGGACAAGTGGGATTTTACGCTGGTGTAACAAGGGGGTACCTACACTTTTAGGGGTACTTCCTTCCCCAGCATTTCTTTATTTGAGATCGTCGGGTTGGATGTTACACCAGAAAAAAAAGAAATGTAACACCAGAAAAAAAAGAAAAAGAGTTTCCACTTTTAAATTTTGGTGGGCAGGCTTATACGTGGGATTCCTTACAAAATTTAAAAGTAGTAAAAAAAATTTTGGTTTTTATTTGGAAATTTATAAGGAAGTATTTATCTTTACATAATTATTATTGAATGTATAAATGTCCCACATTCATATCAAAATCAACCTTTAACTTTTAACTTGATTTTGAACCTTGAACCTTGAACTTTGAACCTTTATCCTTTACCCTTTATCCTTGAACTTCAAACCTTGAACATTGAACCTCGAAATGATTGACGGTTAACGTTTAACGTTTAACGTTTAACGATTAATCTTGTTCTTTTAACTTTTAACCCTCTTAAGATCAATATCCATAAGCCTTGCCCTCAACCATTTCAGGTTTTACCCTGAAAACCTTAACATTCCGTATTGCGGGTGGTGAATACTCAAAGTTGTTCCGATTGGTATATTTTTTCATAATAATATTCATGATATGCTGTTTCTCGTCTAAGTCGAAAATCTCCTCAATTTTTCCGTATAGCAGCACACTCCGATACTTCATTGAATACGAACAGGCAACATCCTGGTGCTGGCATCTCAAGAGGTAATCGCTGCTGAATGCTATGCAAACATTCGGATTCTTACTCCAAATATCAATCTTTTTTCCATCGGGACCTGAATGGATATACAGTATCCCGCCAAGGTAACCAAAGTTAAAAGGTAATACGTAGGGTTTCCCATTCAAATCAACCATTCCTACGTGACAAACATCACAGGAGGCAATCACCTGCTCTATTTCGGAATTCTGATTTATAGTTCGAGCCTTCACGGTATCAATTTAACTTTGCACTTAATTAAAAAGAGTGAACGATTAGTTAAACCAAATTTTCCATATCAACCTATATTTTTAAGATTTTTTTGGTGATGTACCCAACCGCTAAAACTGGTGAAGTGAAAAGTAAATGTTTCAGCCAATCGGTTAGATTCAGTGGAACGGTTCTGAAAATCTCGCCACCAAACTGGACAATTGCGAACTGACCAACCAGTATGGATAGAGCAATTGCAACAAAAAGCTTATTCGATGAAAAGTCGAATATACCTACCCCGCCAAATAACCCGCGAGCGTTGAAAAGATTCCAGAATTGCATTAGCACAAAAATATTGAAGAAGCTGGTTAATTCCTTGCTGCTAAATCCTGACTGATACTTATAGAACAATAGCAAACCTACCAGAATAATGTAGAACAGAAGAGCAGTGGTGATCAAATACTTCAAAATAGTAGAGTTCAAGATAAACTCATGAGGTGAGCGGGGCTTTTTATTCATAATCTCTGAATGAGGTGGTTCGGTTGCCAATGCCAAGGCGGCAAAAGTATCCATAATCAGGTTAACCCAGAGCATTTGGGTTACCGTTAAGGGTAAGTGGATGCCGGTAAACGGGCCGGTTAGCACAATGGCAACGGCAACCACGTTAATGGTAAGCTGAAAGTACAGAAACTTCTGAATATTCTGGTATAGTGCTCTACCCCAACGGGTAGCGTTAACAATACTTGAAAAGGAATCGTCGAGCAGTATAATATCGGCAGCATCCTTTGCCACCTGAGTTCCCGAACCCATGGCCAATCCCACATCGGCACGATTTAACGCGGGTGCATCATTTGTGCCATCGCCGGTAACGGCAACCACATTATTCAGATTTTGTAGCAGCGACACCATTCTTAGCTTATCGGTAGGGCGAGCCCTGTACATCACCTTAATTTTAGGCAAAGCATTTAAGGCCTCTTCATCGGACAGCTTCTCAAAATCGGGGCCCGAAATCGATAAATCGTCAGCATGTACATCCAAAAGGCCGGCATTCTTGCCAATGGCTATTGCTGTTTCCTGATTATCGCCTGTAACCATTTTAACGTCAATGCCAGCTTTGTGGCATTCGGCTATAGCCCCCGGCACTTCTTCGCGTAACGGGTCGGCTATACCTACTATTCCTAAAAGCGTTAGGCCTTGGGGAATATCCGAATTGCTGATATTTACATTATCGTTTTCTGCGTAGGCAAAAGCTATTGTACGTAAAGCTTTTATCTGATAATCCCTCAACTTATCGTGAATATGGTTGCTTACAGTGCTGGGATTACACATGGAAAGTACCCTTTCGGGTGCTCCTTTTAGCAGCAGCAATTTTTTCCCCAGCTCATCGGAATACCCTACTGTTAGCATGTACTTTTTTTCCGATGAAAAGGGGTGTTGAACATCGATTTTAAAGTTTTCCCTAAGAGGCTCATAGTTTACGCCCTGCTCATCTAACCATAGCAGCAGAGCACCATCGGTTGGATTGCCAACCACAAGGGGTGATTTCTTTGAATAATCGAGGTGAGCAGTTGAATTTACGGCTAACGATAATTTTACAAGTAAAGGTAAGGGGTTATCCAATGAGCCATCGTTAAGAAAATCCCATTCAATAACCCGCATGCGATTTTGGGTTAAAGTACCAGTTTTATCAGTGCAAATTACGGTTGTTGCCCCCATGGTTTCCGTTGCCTGCAGCTTTCGAACCAAGTTATTCTGGGCCATCATTTTTCGCATGCTGTAAGCAAGGCTAAGGGTAACACTCATCGATAAACCTTCGGGAACTGCAACAACAATAAGGGTCATTGAAACCATGAAATAGTCAAGTAGGGTACTTAACATATTGCTATCGAACAAAGCAGAAGCGTGAAGAATATCGACATCAAGAAGCGAAGCAGTAAGAATACCCAACAAAGCAATTACCGTAGCAGAAACAACCAGTACAATCAATTGTCGTTTCGAACTTTTTGGATAAGGCAATGGTATTCTAACAGGAATTTTAACCCAACCAAGAATAGTATTAACCGATGGCACCCAAAATTTAGCCAGTACTACAATGACTGAAAGTAATGCAATTACTAAAACGTATTCCTGCTCGCGTGAGTAGCTATTTACCGGGTTTATAATATCAGAAATGGTAAGAATCACAAATGCAAGAATGGCTATAAAAAAAGCAGCAGAGCTTATGTATTCACTCAACCTTTGCAGCTGCTTGGTGAGTGGTGTTGGATTGTTCACTTCAATGGTGGCAGCCCTGGCAGTTTTTCCTATTTCAGTATTATCACCTACTGCGGTAGTCTGGTAAACCCCATGGCCATCGGTAACTGTGGTACCTTTAAGAACTTGATTAGGCGGGTATGTGGTTTCGAAACTATCGGGTTGTATGGATGTTTTGCTGGATGAAGGTTCACCGGTAAGCGATGATTCATTAACGGTAAGCGATACCGATTCCAGGAGCAAACCATCGGAAGGAATTTCGTCGCCACGGTCAATAATAACAATATCGCCAACTACAACCTCTCGTTTAGGTATTGAGGTAACCCCACCATTTCGGATAACCTTAACGGGTAGCTCATCGTTCACGGTATTAAGCAGCTCAAACTCCTTTGAAGCCTTATACTCATTAATAAATGCCATAACCGTGGCAAGAAGAATGGCAACAATAATTCCTATTCCTTCGAGGTAATGACCATTGGTTAATCCAACCGCAATGGCTATACCAGCCGCTACTATAAGGATTTTAATAATAGGATCATTAAACTTTTCTAATAAAAGCTTCCACCATGGAGTTTGTGGCGGAGGAGTAATGATATTTTCGCCGTATAAATTTCGGTTTTGTAAAACCTCACTATCGGTTAAACCCTTGTAAATACTCATAGTACATTAAAAAGAAGTGATACAAAGAAAAACAAAAAGATGCAAGAAGGGTTGGCTGAAAAGCTAAAAAGATTTACGTTTGCAAAAAATTTAGAAAAACAGCATTAAAAAAATGGGAAGAGCATTTGAGTACCGAAAAGCGCGAAAGCTAAAACGTTGGGGAAATATGGCCAGGGTATTTACCAGGCTTGGTAAAGAAATAACCATGGCGGCCAAAACCGGAGGGTCTGATCCTGAAATTAATCCTAAGCTACGACTCCTAATCCAGAATGCCAAGGCCGAGAACATGCCCAAGGAAAATGTTGAACGGGCCATAAAAAGGGCAACCGAAAAGGATACCAAGGATTATAAGGAAGTGGTTTATGAGGGATATGGACCTCATGGTGTTGCCATACTGGTTGAAACTGCTACCGACAATCCAACCCGAACGGTAGCCAATGTCCGTAACTATTTCAATAAATACGGCGGGTCACTTGGAACCACAGGTATGCTCGATTTCATCTTTGAGCGTAAATGCTCATTCAAAGTTGCCAAAAACCCGAATATATCAATGGAGGAATTAGAGCTTGAGCTTATCGATTTTGGAGTTGAAGAAGTTTTTGCCGAAGAGGAAACCATAGTGCTATTTGCAGAATTTACGCAATTTGGACCAATTCAAAAATACCTTGAGGAAAAAGGGTTAAACATCGTCAGCTTCCAGTTTGAACGGATTCCCAACGATACCAAAACCCTAACGCCTGACCAACAAGCCGAAGTGGAAAAACTGATAGAAAAAATTGAGGAAGACGAAGACGTAACAAATGTTTTTCATAACATGACAGTTGAGTAACATAATAGAGTCCAGTCTAAAAAGTTTTTAGGTGTTAGGCGTTAAACGTGAGTCGTTAAACGTGAGTCGTTAGACGTAAGATAAGTATCCACTCAAAAAAAAGGGTTAAGAAACAAATGCATCATGCATTTTTCAACAAGGTAATAAGGTTAATATTCATACGTCAATATTTTTGTACTAAGGTTTAAAAGTTTGGGAATAAGGTTTATAACAAAAATAAAAAACCTTATTTAATTACAAAAAACCTTAGTACAAAATGAATACAACCAACTTTTTTAACATTATTGCCTTATTTTACGCTGCTTTTTTGAACGAATACTAAAAATATATGAGAATAAATGCTTTACGTTCACGACGTTTCCATGAGAAACATCATTTTTAATGAAATTTGACTTTTTATACTGGACTCATAAAATAAAAACGGGAAAAAGATATAAAGAAGGAGGGCAACCAAATTGCCCCCTTTTTGTCCTATGCATGGAATAGCAGAACCGGAACATCCGACTGGTAAATCATTCGCTTTGCCAGTGATGGGTTAAAAAGCTTATACAGCAAATTCCTCTTTACCGATGTTAAAGCAACCAGGTTTATGTTGTTCTTACCGATGTACTCCATTACTCTTTTATCATTCTCTTTACCTGTGACAATTTCGCAGGTAATTTTAACGCCAGGATTTACCTGGTTAACATAATCGCGGGTGGAGCTCATTAAAGCCCTTATCCCTGGCGAATCGGGCTTATCGGTTAAATGGATACAGTACAGCTCTACCTGAAATGGGGAAACAATTCTTAGGAGCTTTCGGATCGAAAGGTTGTCGCTTTCATCGAAATTGGTAACGTAAAGTACCCTTTTTACCTCATCAATCCCTTTAAGAACAGCCTTTTCGGGAATAGCCAGAAGTGGTATATGGGTTTCGTCAGAAACTTCGGTGGCAACGCTTCCCACCAGTTCGGTACTCCTAAATCCTTCACCTTTTGTTCCCATTACAATAATGCCTGGCTTATACCGTTTGCTGGCCTCAATAATGCCGTAGGAAGCATACCCTTCGCGTAAGGTGTATCCAATTTGCACATCGCCATAACCCATTTGGCTGGCAAATTCCTTAAGATTTTCGAAGAACTTTACAAGCCTTTCCTTGGCGGAGTTGTAAAGTACATGGTAGTTCATATCGAAATCAATCTGTATGCTTGCCACATCGGTAAAGGGTATCATATCGACCACAGGTGAGTTGAAAACGTGGAGCAACTTGATTTGAGCGTTATACTTAGTGGCAAGCATAATCGCATAGCGTGCTGCATTTTGCGAAGGTTCCGAGAAATCGACAGGCACAAGAATTTTCCTCAGCTGCTGGTCGATCCTTTTAATATCCTCGGCATGGCGAAGCTCCGATATAAGTTTCAGGGCTTTTTCGGCATCGGACTCACGGATTTGAACCTTAACCCCTTCGGCAATGGGGCCCTGCAGAACGTTAACATTACGCAGGAAGCATTCTACCCCGTTAGCTTCAAGGTACGTTTTAAGCACTAAGGCTTTTGAATTGCTCTCAGTTGCAATAACTATCAGCTTATCTTCCATGATATTTTATTTTTTCATTAAATATAAGGTATTAAATAGTAAAAGTCAAGTTATAGCAAAAAAAGGAGGCTGCAAAATGCAGCCTCCTTCAATATTTTCTTTTTTTTAGTAGTAAAACATGTTACTAATAAAGTCCGATAATAGCTCCGAAATTTCAGGCATTAAGGTCTCAGCCAATTCCTGCTCACCAGTATTAAACTTAAAGTAGATAACCCATTCATAATTTTCCTCTACAAAAACAAAATCGCCTACCTTATCGCCACCAGTGGTGTAAAGCGAAAGCGATAGAAAATCGTTCGGGTCGCCTGTTTCAATGTCAGCAGAGTTTCCTTCAAGCTTCATCCTGAACTCAAGATTTCCAATAACCTGGGTACCGGTAACTAAAAATTTAACCGATTGATCAGTCAAAAGGGTAGCGGTGTAATTTAAATTTTCGCTGTAAAAAGTTTTACCATCTTTCTTAAAAATAAAATTCGCAACGTACCGAAAGTCAGTATCTGATTCATCATACGATTCTTCTTCAGAAATTGTAAATTGGCCAAAAGCAACGTCTATTTTATATGAGTATTTGTACCAGTCAGTAAAGGAACCTGTGTAGGCCAGTGTAAACACCTGATTACCATTATACTCAATTTTTACCTTGAGACCATTAGGCACTGTTTCCCCATCTAAAGAGGTTGAGGTAAAATCGTAATAGGTTACCGTTACATTATTAGTTGTGCTTGACTCAGGGTAAGGGAACTTAACAATAACCTCATCGGTAGGAGTGCTAGTGTGGTCATACCATTGAGTATCGGGGTTCCATGTCCATGTTCCGGTTACATCATTGAAATTTTCAATTAAAAAGTAATAGTAATAAAATTCAATTTCGTTTTGAAGAAGCGAATTCGAGCGAACAACATCCAGCATCTTTTGCGCAACCGATGGTATTTCACTTTTAGCCGTTAAGGTTTTACCCACAAAGGGACTGGGCATTTGTCCATAGTAGGCCTGAATTTGATAGCCCTCGGTGGCTGCAATTTCAGTAGATTTAGTTTGAAAATCCTGTTCAGCAATGGTTATCTGCTGTTCAGATTCATCCTTGCTTAAATCTTTTGTATCATCCTTTTCGCATGAAACAAAAGCGAACATACCTGCCATAATCAGGGCTAATAATGTAAATCTCTTCATTTTCATAAATTTAAATTTTAGGTTAGAAAGTTAAAAAAATTTCATGCAATTTAAAACAAAAGGCATGCCAAACCAAATTTATGGGCTGCTTTATGTCAATAGTTTTTAGCATTTGGTCAATGGTAATGCTTCATTCATACCTATACTGGTATAAATGATGGTTGATGGCATAATGGTTGTTCGTTGTTCGTTGTTCGGGAAAATAGTTGATGGTTGATGGTAATACAGGGGTTTTGAATCTGAAATCTTGAATCTGGAATCTGGAATTTTGAATTACTCCCCCTTTGAAAAGGGGGTTGGGGGGATTGATTGATGGATAACAGTAAAAGATGGTTTTTAATCTTGAATTTGGAATTTTAAATCTGAAATTTTGAATCCGTATTCGTCCGACAAACCTTTAACTTACATTGGGGCTTTGCCCCAAACCCCACCTACTTTCTTGTCTTGATACAAGAAAGTAGGCAAAGAAAATCAAGGCTGAAAATCTTTTCCCGATGGGTAACACGTCAGGGGTTTCTTCTACGCAACACTTTTTCCCCTTTTTTGTGGTTATTTGTGGCGTTTTACAAAAGTT
>DFYV01000118.1:0-7690 GCA_002383425.1 Bacteroidales bacterium UBA4073
TGGAATCTGGAATTTTGAATCTGGAATCTGAAATCTTGAACCCTGAACCTTGAACCCTGAATCCTGAACCTTAAACCTTGAACTTTGAACTTTATCCTTTATCCTTTTTTCCTTCCTTAGCCTCAGCCTTCGCCTTAACCTTTTTAATCATAAAATCATGTAACAAGCTAATATTCAATATGTAATTTTCAAATTCCGATACATTAAATTATCGCTAACGGTCAACTTCAAACTCTCCATCGTAAGGCTCTTTGACCTCCCAGCTATCAAAGGTTTCATCTGCAATTAGCCCTTTCCCGTAAATAATTCCATTAACGCTATTAATTTTTACATTTACATTGGTGTAGATGATATGCTTGTTTTGATCCCAGTAAAGTTCCTCGGTATAAAGTTGTTCCCCTTTTCTGTTTTTAGCCACAACATTGTTTTTAGCCTGCCAAAGCATCTTTTTTTCATAGTAAATGGCGTAGTTGGCTGTTAGGCTTGACTCCTGTTTAAGCTCGTTATCGTATGTGTAAACTGTAATACCTTTAGGAAACACTGTGTGAGGCTCATCGGCAAACTGGTAGTAAACCGTTTCAGGGGTCAGTACCTTTAGCGCAACCTTACCCTCTTCGGTATAAATCACCTCGGAGTTATATGCAGTAACCCCAGGAGTTTTTTTTATGTCCGATAGGTAAACAATTGCTTCAGAATCGCCCTTACATGAAGCAAAGAAAAATGTAGCCCCCACCAGCGTGAGGACTACAATGCTTTTGGCAATACTTATTGAAGTAGATAACCTTACCATTTCAACTACTTACTTTCTTTCCCTTATTGTGGTACGTTCATTGATCCAACAGCCAACCGTATAAGGATCGCCAACTTGTAGGTCATAGAAGAAAATGTCCTCTTTTGATGGGAAGTACTGGCTGTAGGTACTGATAAGATTATCCATTGCATCGGCAAGTTCAGGTTCAACCTGTTTTGCCTTGATGTACTTATCAACAGCAGCCCAGTAAACGGTTTTCTTTTCAAAATCGTTATTGCCACAGTTACGTTCACTGGCGTAAATATCACCTATCAACTTGTATGCCCTGCCCATGTTAGGATTTTCCTCAATGGCCTTAAGGGCAATTTCTTTAGCCTTAGGCAGGTTCTTCAGCTCGGTAAAGGTAAGAAGAGCAAGCTCATAGTAAATGTTGGCTCTTTTTTCAACAGACGATTCAAGGTTGATAGCTTCGTTGTAGTACTTTTCAGCATCTTTCGCATTTTTAGCTTCATACTGGAGCCTTGCAATGTCGAGTGCTAAATCGGCACTGGGTTCAACCTTGAATACTTGAATACTTGCATTCAGGTATAACGGATGGCTGGTGCACCTGTTGGACGACATAAGGGAGCGAATCTTCTTGCAAAGATTAACATCATCGGGGGTAGCGTTAAAACGGGGTTCAAAGAGTGCAACAACATTATCACAGTTAGCTACACCCATACCGGCAAAAATTGCATCGATACCATCCTTAGCGAGTTTTGCATTATCATCGCTGGGATTTGCAGCGATTTGAGCATCAATGTAATCGCTAACCTGTGAGTACAGTTCAATTACCTGGTCGGCTGTCATCTTCTTATTATCGTACATTGCCTTTACCAAAGAAATATAGGTGAAGAAGGTTGACGGGCTGGCATTAGCCTTTTCAATGCTAATGGCTTCCCTGGCAATGTTAAAAGCCTCCTCGTAGCGCTCAGGGGCAAGTGCAAAAAGGTCTTCGGCCTTCATACCCAAAACAACTCCCTTTTTGTCAAAATGGGTAATACGTAAGTCGTAAATCATCATCAAGGAGTCAACCAAAGAAGCTTTTAAAGCGGGATCGGCAACTTCCTCGTACCTTACCTTTATAAGTTTTACTCCTCGAATGTAAGCATTTATGCTTGATGCAGGACAAATTTTAATAACATTCTGCCACGGCTTGTATGCATCCTTGTAGTTATTTTGCTGGTAGAATGTTTGGTAAAGTGACATGTTCTTTGCACACTCCTTTCGGGCTTCCACATCGGGCCCGTACTTTGGATTTTCCAGATACGACTGTGCAATTGTTGATGTGCTTACAGAAACTAGTAAAACACCTGCAAATAACCTAATGTAATTTCTAAACTTCATGACTTCTGGTTTTATTTCGACATAAAATATTTAGTTATACTTCCGCTTAAAGAACCATGGGTAGTCGTAAAATGTAAAGCTGAAATTCAACGCCCCAAAGGTTTCTTTTATTAAGTAATTCTCATCGGTACCCCTCTTCCCAACTTCCAGCGAAACATTTACCCTGGTTTTACCCTTTAACGGTAAACCAGCCCCAAATGTTATGCCAAAGTCATCGATTTGCTTTCCACCCACAATCAGGTTGGATTTATTGGTAAAAAAGCCAGCTCGGTAGTTAACCTTTTTAAAATAGCTCTTCAGGTCATCCCTGTTGGGGGTAAATTCAACACCAAACCGAAACGATTCCATGTTTGCCATTGGTGTATTCACGTTGAAAGGGGTTGTTTTTGACCAATCCTGGGTAAAGTACTCGCCTGAAATGGTTAACTTATTCCTATAAGTAAAAGCAACACCTGCGTTTAAACTCCATGGGAATTCGAGTTCCGATACCCTATCGGGATGTGGGTATAAGGTGTCGAGCAAATTGCTTTCAAGAGTGGCAAACCATGTTTGGGTCATGCTCATTCTCTTGCCCAACTGGTAAGTTCCGCCAAGGGTTATACTGGTATTGTTCTCCTTATCGAGAACAAACGAATACTGAATGCCAAAATTAAAATTGATATCGCTTACCTGAAAACTGGAGCGAACGTAACCGTTGGTATAGATATCGTAACTCAAAGGAAATTCAATATCATTGTTGTAATCCAAACTTCCAAAGTAGTATAGCATGTTAAGTCCAACCGAGAAGTTTTTAAAAGGGTTAACCCCCATGCCAACAAAAACGTTATTAATCCCTCCATTTCCCGTATGGTAATATTTTACTCTACCAATAGTACTTAGAATATCGGGATCGGTTTCGAACCGAAGCAACCTGTAACCAACAAAGCTATAGGGAGTTAAACCGGCAGCAATTCCAATGCGCTTCGATACCGGGAACGAAATTGCAATGTGATGTATTCCGCCAGCGGTATTTCTTGATGTTTGAGGGTTAAGGTATTGATCGTAACCGGCATAATCGCTGGTATTAGTTTCGAAACCGAAATCTAGTAGGAACGACATGCTGTCCCTATCGGAGTAAGAGGCAGGGTTGTTAAAATTAATTACGGTTTCGCCTTTGTAGGCTTGTGATACGCCTCCCATTGAACGATTTTGGGTAAAACCCGGCTGGCTCAGTACACCTATACCGTACCGTGAGTAAGGGGAGTAGGTATTAAGGCTCTGGGCCATAGGATACTCATAAAGGCATAGTAGCCCTACCAAAATTATAAAACTCTTAAATGCTATTTTATACATTGAATTCAAGTATTCGGTTTAAACCTATTACCATTAAAAATGGGTTTACAAATATGCTATTTTTTAACATATTAGCCAAGAAATATGCATCACCACCTGTTAAAACCACCATACAGTCATCATAAATTGAGCTAATTTTATCAATATAACCATCAATTTCCAATGCTGTTCCGTTTATTACACCAGAGCTTATACACTCTACAGTTGACGATCCAATAATATCAACCACCTCATATTTTTCTATCAGGGGCAGTCTGGTAGTGTAGCTGTTAAGGGCTTTGAAGCGCAACCGTAATCCCGGAGATATTGCACCTCCTTTATAAACTCCTTGCCTTGTAACCAAATCGTAGGTTATGGCCGTTCCAATATCAACCACTAATACATGGCGATCAGGAAAAAGGTAGTTTGCCCCAACTGCCCCAGCCAACCTATCGAAGCCCAGGGTTTCGGGGGTGGAGTATTCGTTTTTAATGGGTATATTAGTATTTGCCCCCGCAATATGTAGCGGAATATTTTGCTTTAACCAATCCAAAACTTTTAATGGAATTTCCCCAACCGCCGATACTATGCCCCGTTTTGGTTTATACTCACTGGTAATCGACATTAAATCGGTTATAGCTAATTCAGAAAATCTTTGAAAAAATCGAATTTCCTTACCATCGGCTATGGCAATTTTGGTAGATGTGTTTCCTATGTCGATAATCAGATTCATATAATTACAAAACTAACGAATATTATCGTGCATATTTTGCAGAACCTCAATTGCCTTGGTTACCCCATCAACATTTTTAATGGTTAATATCAGCTTATCGTTTCCCTCTTTCATGGTAAAAATAGCAGGGTTCCGCATAATATAGCTTATAATCCGTTCAAAAGTTGAAGTGCGATAGAAAGGCGAAAGTTGATTTGTAATGAAGTAAGCAAGTGCTTTCCCGTTTTTAAGTATTACCTTTTCGATGCCCAGCTGTACCGCAATCCAACGTAATCTGACAATACTCATAAGGTCAATAACAGGATCAGGGATTGGGCCAAACCTATCGCGAAGTTCACTGCTAAAACGGTCAAGTTCTTGTGGAATTTTGATAGCATCGAGTTCCCTGTAAAGTTTTATTCGTTCAGCCGTATTGGAAACGTAGCTATCGGGAATCAAAACTTCCAGGTCGCTTTCTACCTGGCAGTCGATACTACTTCCTACCCATTTATCGGTTCTGGCCTCAGCCTGGGGTGATGAGAAGAGTTCGTGAAAATCGGATTCTTTGAGTTCCTCAATGGCCTCATCAAGGATACGTTGGTATGTTTCGTACCCAATTTCCGAGATGAAACCACTTTGCTCAGCCCCGAGAATGTTTCCTGCCCCCCTGATATCCAAATCCTGCATAGCTATGCTAAAACCACTTCCCAACTCAGAAAATTCCTCAATAGCCTTCAATCTCCTCCTTGCCTCGGGGGTTAGCAACTCAAGCGGGGGTGCAAGCAGGTAACAAAAAGCTTTTTTATTAGACCGCCCTACCCGACCTCGCAGCTGATGTAAATCGCTAAGCCCAAACATGTGGGCATTGTTAATTATTATGGTGTTGGCATTAGAAATATCGAGCCCTGCCTCAATAATGGCAGTTGAAACCAGCACATCGTAATCGCCGTTAATAAAGTCGAGCATAATTTTTTCAAGCTTCGAAGGTTCCATTTGACCATGAGCAACTGCTGTCCTGATCTTTGGAACAATCTTGTGCAGCATTAGCTGCACCTCCTGAATATTTTGAACCCGATTATGTACAAAAAAAACCTGCCCACCCCTTGAAACTTCAAACTCAATTGCCTCCTTGATAATTGTAGTGTTAAAGGTATGCAGCTCGGTTTGAATGGGATACCGGTTAGGTGGAGGAGTATTAATGATTGATAAATCCCTTGCGCCCATCAGTGAGAACTGCAGGGTACGAGGGATGGGTGTTGCTGTTAAAGTTAGGGTATCGATATTTAAACGGAATTGTCGGATTTTTTCCTTAGCAGTCACTCCGAATTTTTGTTCCTCATCAACTATAAACAATCCCAAATCTTTAAAATGAGGCGTTTCCTTCAATATGGAGTGAGTACCTATTAGAATATCTATCTTACCCTCTTTTAAACGTTGCCTGATATCGCGTTGTTGGGCAGCCGATTTCATTCTACTGATAAACTCAACGGTACAGGGGAAACCATTGAGTCGCGAGGTAAATGTTCTGTAATGTTGAAGAGCCAAAATAGTGGTAGGCACCAAAACAGCAACCTGTTTACTATCGGCAACAGCTTTAAAGGCAGCCCTGATGGCCACCTCGGTCTTCCCGAAGCCTACATCGCCACACACCAGTCGGTCCATTGGACGTGGGTCTTCCATATCAAGCTTAACAGCTTGGGTAGCCTTTAGCTGATCGGGAGTATCTTCGTATATGAACGATACCTCAAGCTCTTGCTGCATGTACGTGTCAGGGGAGAAAGCAAAACCCTTTTGTGCCTTACGCTTGGCATATAGGGCGATGAGCTCCTTTGCTATATCCTTGATTTTTGCCTTGGTGCGTTGCTTTAGCTTTTGCCATGCACCTGTTCCCAACTTGTAAATCTTAGGGGGTTCGGCATCTTTACCACGATACTTCGATATTTTATGTAGATTATGGATGTTGACAAGCAAGGTGTCGTTATCCTGGTAAATAAGCCTTACGGTTTCCTGCATCCTTCCATTGATCTCGGTTTTAACCAACCCGCCAAAAATTCCAATCCCATGATCGATATGAACCACGTAATCGCCTGGTTGCAGGTTTATAAGTTCCTGCATGGTAAGCGCATCGCGACGGGAAAATTCATGTTTTAACCGGAACTTATGGTAACGGTCGAAAATTTGATGGTCGGTGTAAAGGCAAATCTTCAGATCGTGATCAACAAAACCCTCCGATATGCTTTCGTTAATAAGATCAAAGTGCAAGTCGGGTTTAACGGAGTGCAAGATGTTTTCGAGCCTTTCGAGTTGTGCCTGATTGTCAGAAAGCAGGTAAACCCTATACCCACTCAAGTTTTTTTGTTCAACATCGTCGGCAAGTAATTCAAAATTTTTTGAGAATGAGGGTTGGGGCGATGTTGCGAATTCAATGGTATGATGAACCGTAGCAGGTGATTTGAGTCCAAAGAATACAGTTCGATGGGCTTGAAGTGAATCAAAAAAATCCTTCCCGCAAGCATATCCTGCCTGCGTCAGAAAGTTTGTTTGACGGGCAATATCGGCCAGCTGGTTAAGCCGTTCAAGTACGAGTTCAGGATTCTTAATCCATACCGAAGAATTAGGTGGCAACCCAGCAGTAAGGATTACGCCTTCGGCCTGTTGTTTTGCCTGCAGGTTTGGGATAATGGAAACCGATTCGAGCAAATCGCGCGAGAGCTGATCCTCCACATCAAAGGTACGAATCGATTCAACCTCGTCGCCAAAAAAATCAATACGATAAGGCATAGCCGATGAGTACGAGAATACATCAACAATACTACCCCTTATGGCAAATTGACCTGGCTCATAAACAAAGTCGGTTCGTTCAAAACCATACTCAAACAGGACTTCGGTAATGAAATCGGTTGTAACCCTTTCGCCTTTTACAATGGTTAAGGTGTTCTCTTTTAGGACATTTTGCAGTGGAATTTTTTCAAAAAGCGCATCGCTATAGGTAACAATAATCGAGTTCTGGTTCAAACCCTCTCCCATCTGACGCAACAGGTTCAACACATCGGTTCGCTGGATGATTGCCTCCGGTAATACCTGATCGAACTGAATAGACCGTTTATAGGATGATGGAAAAAAGTATAATTTTTCCAGACCAAGCAATGCAGATAGATCGGAAAAGAGATATGCGGCCTCTTCCTTCTCATTTAAAACTATAACTAACGGCTGTTTTATTGCGCTAAGGGTGGTAGCTACCACAAATGCTAACGATGAACCCGTTAGCCCCTTTACATAACAAGACTCCCCGGTAAGCAGCTCATGGCTTTCCTTTAGTGATTCATATAAATGTAATACTGCCTTTAGACTTTCGACTTGCTGCAAAATGAAATTTTTGCAAAGATATATAATGAACCCAGTATAATAGAAGTGAAAAGTGAAAAGTTAGACGTGAAACGTTAAACGTAAGACGTTGGGCGTTGGGCGTTGTTCGTTATTCGGAAGAATGGTTGATGGTAGATGTGTTGATATCTTTTGAATTTCAAATT
>DFYV01000118.1:7744-33069 GCA_002383425.1 Bacteroidales bacterium UBA4073
AATCTGGAATCTGGAATCTGGAATCTTAAATCTGGAATCTTAAATCTGGAATCTTAAATCTGGAATTTGGTTGACAGTTGATGATTGATGTGATTGAGGAGATTGAGTGGATTGATTAGATTGAGGGGATTGATGTCTTATAACTTTTAACTTTTAACTTTTAACTTGATTTTAAACTTTGAACCTCGAACCTCGAACCTTGAACTTTAACCTTTATCCTTTCCCTCCGCCTCAGCCTTTTAACCCTAAAATCATATAACAAGCTAATAATCAATACGTATTTTTTAATTCCCGATACATTTAAAGTTGTTAGCTGATATTTTACATTTTTTTTTTGATTTTAATGTTTTTTTAATTACTTTTGTGTTGAACTAACTAACTAAATTTACTGCCATGAAAAAGTTTGTATTTTTCCTAATGGTTGCCGGAATGCTATCGATGGTTGCATGCAAATCTGCTCCTAAGCAGGAAGAACAGCCTGCCCAAGAAACAGAACAAGTTGAGCAAGTTGATACCAATGCTGCTGTTGAAGCTCAACCCGACACAATGCCTGCAGCTGAATAATTTCCTGTTGCAGAAAAAATAAAAACATCCGGCAATGCTGGATGTTTTTATTTATACGATATCGAACTGGTTACTGGTTCCTTTTCTTAACTTCGATTGAAAGCTCATCGAGCTGTTGCGGGCTGATGGTTGATGGGGAATCGATCATCACATCGCGACCAGCATTGTTCTTGGGGAAGGCAATATAGTCACGAATCGAATCGCTACCGCCAAAAAGTGAGCAAAGCCTATCGAAACCAAAGGCAATACCTCCGTGGGGTGGCGCTCCATATCTAAAAGCATTGAGCAGGAATCCAAACTGCTTTTCAGCTTCATCCCTGGAAAAACCAAGAGTATCGAACATGGTTTGCTGAAGTTGCCTGTCAAATATTCGAATTGAGCCCCCACCAATTTCAACCCCATTTATCACCAAATCGTAGGCATTAGCTCTAATTTTTTCGGGGTCAGTTTTAAACAGGTGAATATCATCAGGATTTGGAGAGGTAAACGGATGGTGCATAGCAAAGAATCGCTGCTCCTCATCGTCCCACTCCAGCAAAGGAAAATCGACCACCCACAGCGGTACAAAAACGTCCCTTGACCGTAAGCCAAGTCTATTTCCCATCTCCAACCTCAACTCGCTAAGCGCCGGTAATGTTTTTTTCTTTGGGCCTGCAAGGATAAGCATCAGGTCACCTTGCCTGGCATCCATTGCTTTAGCAATATTAATCAAATCTTCGGGCGGGTAAAACTTATCGATGGTCGATTTTATCCCATCCTCAGCGTAGCGGATGTAAACCAGCCCGCTGGCTCCTACCTGCGGACGTTTCACAAAATCGGTAAGCTCATCGAGCTGCTTACGGGTATAGCCGGCGCAACCAGTAACACAAATTCCGCCCACATACTCGGCTTCGTCAAACAGCCTGAATCCTTTACCCTTAACCATGGCGCTTAGCTCAATAAACTCCATTCCAAATCGCAAATCGGGCTTATCGGAACCGTATTTTTCCATGGCCTCGGAGTATGACATACGCTTGAATGGTTCGTCAAAGCTGATGCCTTTAACGGTTGCAAAAAGATGTTTTATAAGCCCTTCAAAAGTACTAAGCACATCATCGCGTTCTACAAACGACATTTCGCAGTCAATCTGAGTAAATTCCGGTTGCCTGTCGGCACGTAAATCTTCATCGCGGAAGCATTTCACAAGCTGGAAGTACTTATCAAAACCAGCAACCATCAGGAGTTGCTTGAAAGTTTGAGGCGATTGAGGTAACGCGTAAAACTCGCCGGGATGTACTCGCGATGGAACTACAAAATCACGGGCTCCCTCGGGAGTCGATTTAATAAGAAAGGGGGTTTCTACCTCAATAAAACCTTGTTCATCGAGATACTTACGCACCTCCTGCGCCATTCTATGCCTGAGCAGCAAAGCGCTCTTTACCGGGTTTCTTCGTAGATCGAGGTAGCGATACCTCATCCGAAGTTCATCACCTCCATCGGTATCGTCTTCAATAGTAAATGGGGGAATCTCACTTGCATTAAGTATTTTTACAGTTTTGGCTTTAACCTCTACGTCACCTGTAGGTAGTTTGCTGTTCTTGCTTGTGCGTTCCACAACCTCACCCGAAATCTGTATAACATATTCACGGCCAAGCTCTTTAACTTTCTCTTTAACTTCATTGGGGCAACTTTCGTCAATAACAATCTGCGTAATTCCATACCTATCTCTTAGGTCAATAAAAGTCATTGCACCAAGGTTACGTATGCGTTGTACCCATCCACTTAGGGTTACATTGATGCCCACGTGGGCAATTCGTAGCTCTCCACAAGTATGTGACCTGTACATTTCTAAAATCGTTTTCAGGATGCGAAAGTAAAAATAAAAAACGATGCTTTAGTTATATTTTTTGATATATTTAGCCAAAATCATATATGAGTCCGGTATAAAAAGCATGTTTTATTTTAGCAAAACAAGCTATGTTTTTAATTGTCAGCATTTTAAAAAACGTTGTGAAATTAACATATAACCCTTATTTTCAATGTTTTAACTTTATGAACTTTACAAACTTTATGAACTTTACAAACTTTTTAGACTGAACTCATATATGGAAAACACAAAGGATCATGCGTTTTTCATGCGCGAAGCTTTAAAGGAGGCGCAAAAAGCAATGGCAAAGAACGAGGTGCCCATTGGAGCGGTAGTGGTATGCAACGGACGGATAGTATCAAGGGCGCATAACCTAACCGAAACCCTCAAAGACCCTACCGCCCATGCCGAAATGCAAGCCATTACAGCAGCAACCAATTTTTTAGGAGGTAAATACCTTAACCAGTGCACGCTTTACGTTACCATTGAACCCTGCCCCATGTGCGCAGGGGCAATGTACTGGGCACAACTTGGGCAGTTGGTTTACGGCGCTTCAGACCCCAAACGAGGATTTTCATTGCTCGAAAACAAAATTATTCACCCAAAAACTGATGTAGTTTCCGGTGTACTTGCCGATGAATGCTCAGATTTGGTTACTAACTTTTTTAACAGAAAACGATAAACTTATGGCTTAATTTTTGTTTTTAAATTTGATGTGATATTTTTGAGGACATTAACTAAGTGAAAAACACAACTAAAACTAATACCTATGAGAGTAAAAACAGTAAAACAACTTTTTTTAATGGGCATTTTTGTGCTAGGTACCATGTTGGTAAGCGGACAAAACATTAACGATGCCATTCAAGGATACAATAACGCCGCTACCAACTACAAACAAGATCCTGAAAAGGCGCTACAGGATATTCAATCGGCACTACAAATTGCCGAACAGCTGGGTGAAGAAGGTGCAGAAATAAAGCAAAAATGCGAGGAGTTAATTCCTACCATTTACTTTCAGCTTGCCATGGCCAAGTATAAAGCAAAAGATTTACAGGCCACTCTCGATAACCTTGAAAAAGCTGAGGAAACAGCTATTAAGTATAACGATGGTGTTACCAAAACCCGCGTAGAGAAAACCCTACCCAGGCTCTATAACACAATGGGTAACACCCGTTTCAGGGAAAATAAGTTTGACGAAGCCATAGCTAATTACGGTAAGGCCATTAAGCTCGATCCCAACTTCATCGATCCATACTTAGGCACCGCTTTGGCTTATGAGGAACTCAAGAATGAGGGAAAAATGGTTGAATACCTTAACCTGACCATCGATTTTGGAAGCAAGAACAATGATACCACTAATGTTGAAAAAGCCAAAACAAAAGGTAAAGCCTACTTCCTCAAAAAAGCCGATGAAGCCCGCAATGCCAATAAGCTGAACGACGTGGTTGAGTTTCTTGACATGGCATTAAAGTTTGATGGCGACGATTACGACATTTATCGTTCAATGACCATTAATTACAGCAAGCTTGAACGATGGAACGATGCCATTGAGTATGGCAACAAAGCACTCCAGCTTGTTAAGGGAACCGCCGAAGATAAGGCTGAGCTATACTTCCTCATTGCAACCGCATACCATAAACTTGGCAACATCAGTGAGGCATGCGAAGCGTACAAAAATGCCGCCTTTGGAACATTTAAACCCAACGCCGATTACCAGATTCAGCAGCTAAAATGTCAGTAACCTAACTTTTTAAGGGCTGCTTTTGCAGCCCTTTTTTATTGATAAAACACTCGCTTATGCCCATCAAAATTGTATTTTCCGATGTGGACGGAACGCTTCTGAACAAAAACCGGGAACTCTCATCAGCAACCATATACCAGATCCGCAAGTTAACAGAACAAAACATACCGTTTGTGATGGTATCGGCCCGTATGCCGGCAGGTATGACCCATCTTTACCACGAAGTGCCCATGAATAATCCTGCAATTTGCTATAACGGCGCCCTTATCCTAAAGCTGATAGACGAAGGAATCAATAACAGTAACATCCTTTTTTCAAAAACCATTGAGTACGGCATAGCCTTATCAATTTTTAGAATATGCCAAAAATTCGATTTACACTTCAGCCTTTACTCCTTTAATTTATGGTTTGCCTCAAAAAGCGACGAATGGAGGTTGCGCGAGGAAAATAATACCAAGGTTAAAGCAACCATACATTCAAACTTAGAGTATAAGATACTTGAATTTCAAAACCAGCAGCAACACATCCATAAACTTATGGTCATGGGCGAAAGCATGTTAATTGATAGCCTACACAACCTTTTAGTAAAACAGTATTCAGGAAAAATAAATATATACCGTTCAAAAGACACCTATATTGAAATAACTCCTGCAACCATCAATAAAGCAACCGGTTGTACGATTGTTTTAAACCATTTAGGGCTATCTGCTGAGCAGGCGATTGCCTTTGGCGATAATCTTAACGATACCGAAATGCTTGAAATGGTTAACGTTGGCGTAGCAATGGAGAATGCTCCCCCTGAGGTTAAATTAAAAGCCAAAAGAATTGCACCTGCCAACACCAACGATGGCGTTGCGCATATACTTGAGGAAATTTTAAACCAGAAAATTTAACACCCGAACTGAGTTCAAAATAAAGTTAAAAGGTTAAAGGTTAAAGGATAAAGGATAAAGTTTCCGGGTAGAGCGGTTCGTTACCTCCCCGCTCCCCCACAGACCCGTACGAGCGGATTTCCCGCATACGGTTCGTCCTATTACGGCTTCGCTAAAAGATAGCAGCGATAGATACTCTAATCACACCATCTTATATCCTTTCCGCTATCTGCATTTCTACAGTTTACATTCTACTAATGTCTCTGGTACATTAAATGTTTCCAAAATGCAGCTCCGTAGTAAGGCAAACCCCTTCCCTACTTGGTGGCTTTCATGGAGCTGATTTCCCACCGTTCTAACGGTACTATGAGCTTGCTAAGACTGCCTTCGCCCATCTCGTTGACTTCGGTTTCCCTCGTCTTCGATACCACTACGATGGTGTCTTTTCTTACCAACACTGTGGATGACACCATATACTCACAGGTCTTGGATTATTCGGGTACGGACAATCCGTAAGTCCGTTTTTCGCGTGGAGGCGGGAGGCTCTCCCAAGTTCCCGTAGAAACCTACTGTACATTTGCCCTGCTCTTAGACCCCGGTCGGAATGCTACGCCTCACCTTATTTTATCGGCTTCGCATTGTTGTTCCCGCAACCTTGACTACGAAAACTCCAGCATTATACCTTTTTTCGAGGCTCAATCACACGGCTTTTGTACTCCCTGTGTACGCTTCGTACCAACATCTCTGCTGACTACGCAACACTCGGTTACGATTGCTGGTTAGGCTTTATCGTGTAGGATTGGTTACCTACAGATTTCTAACGAAAGGTTTCAAAGAACATAATTATCCCCCTTTCACGGGCTTTGCTTGGCGCAACGAGGTTCAAAGTTCAAAGGTTGAATCCCCTCCGAAAAGTAATTTTTTGCTCTTTTACCGATTGCAATTGACTGAATATCAGTGGTAAATTTGTGATAAGATCATACTTTTAGGTGTTTTCGGAGTGGACTCATGTTTAAAATCAAGTTAAAAGTTATAAGACATCAATCCCCTCAATCTAATCAATCACATCAATCACATCAACCATCAACCATCAACCATCAACCCATCAACCATCAACTGTAAATGGTACACTGATAACACGGATTAAACTGATTTTCACGGACTTTATGCACCATTATCTGTTACATCGGTGTCATCCATGTTCCATTTCCCATATACCATTAGTAAGTTCAGTCTAAAAAGTTCATAAAGTTAAAATATTGAAAACAAAAGTTTTATGCTAATTTTACAATGTTTTTTTAAAGTTCTGACAATTAATAACATAACTACCAGAGTGTATTTCTATTTATTTTTGCTGTAAGCAATGTGTTATGTAGGTGATGTAACCCATCAAAAAGCTACTTTAATGAAAATCTTACATAGATGATTCTACTTGAAACACCAACCAGCTGGCCTGACTATGAGCTTATCGATAGCGGCGATGGCGAAAAGCTTGAGCGTTTTGGAACCCAGATTCTGGCACGCCCTGAGCCTCAAGCCATTTGGCGTAAAACATTAATGCAAACCGACTGGGAACGTATGGCCAACGCCTACTTTGTAAAGAAAAAAGGGAACCGTGAGTATGACAATGAGTGGGGTGAATGGAATAAAAAAAGTAGCTGTAAAGAGCAATGGACTATCAGCTACAACTACAAGCAAATGAAACTCAAATTCCGTTTGGGTTTAACATCCTTCAAACATGTTGGCATATTCCCCGAACAGGCAACGAGCTGGAATTTTATTTTCGATACAGTTCAACAGCTACCTGACAAAAGTCCTTCGGTTTTAAACCTATTTGCATACACCGGTGCAGCATCGTTGGCAGCAATGGCCGCAGGAGCCGATGTTACACACGTTGATGCAGTAAAGCAAAACATTACATGGTCGCGCGAAAACATGGAGCTCTCCAAGCTCGATGGGATTAGGTGGATTGTGGACGATGCCGTGAAATTTGTAGCCCGCGAGGTACGACGAAATAAAACATACCATGGAATAATTCTTGACCCTCCGGCCTATGGCCGAGGCCCCGAAGGCGAAAAATGGATTCTTGAAGACAACCTTTGTCTCCTGCTCGAAAACTGTAAAAAAATTTTAGCTGAAAAAAACTCCTTCCTGGTACTTAACCTTTACTCCATGGGTTACTCTCCCATAATTGCCGAAAGCCTAATCAAAAGTATTTTTGAAGTGACCCACTACGAACTTGGTGAACTTTTCGTAACCGATAGAGGAATGCGTAAATTACCCCTTGGCGTATTCCTGAGATTAAAAAATTAATTTTATCAACAAAAACTAAATGCCAACCCAAAAACACATAATTTTTATCAATATAGTATTACTTTTGCATTGATATTCCCTATATTTGTTTTGCGGAAGGTTTCTGAAACTTATTTAAAAACATTGCTGTATGGAATCATTAAAGGTTAACGGTACAAGCCAATATCCTACCATAACACTCGATAAGGATGCAGGTGTTTTTGAGTTTAAGGGGAACTCCCTACCAGAGGATGCAAAAGCATTCTTTGAGCCTGTAATTGCATGGATCGAAGAGTACGCCAAAAGTCCAAACCCTGAAACGCTTGTCCGCTTTAAAATGATTTACTACAATACTCCCAGCTCAAAAATGCTTTTTCAAGTCCTGAAACGCTTTGAAAAGATTGCCCAGGATGGGCATAAAATCACCATAGTATGGATGTACAATGAGGATGATATAGATATTAAAGATGCGGGGAAGGATCTCTCAACCCATATCAAAATTCCCTTCAAGCTTGAATCATATAAAGAGTAAAAAAGGCCTTAAAGGCCTTTTTCCATTTACCTTATAGCATTATTTACCAATCGGTAGTGTAGCTGTGGTTGTAAATCCTATAGGTCTTTAGTTCACCAGAAGCATCCCGGTAATGAATATACCCCGATAGCAACGACAGGGCCTTGCCCGACGAAGAAGTTTCAGCGGCTTTTAATACTTGGTCGGTGTTAATCTTCAAGGAATGGTTTCCTTTTCCTTGGAACGACTGTCCAATATTTTCAATAACAACAGGGGAAAATCCCTTCCATTCAAGCACTACCTTTTCAACCACAAAGGGAGAGTCGTACTTTGAACGGATGGTCATGTCAACAATAATGCCATTAACCGTTGCTTCATCTTTTGAGATGGCGATTATATGGATAGGATCGGTTAAAAAGATAGATGCCTTATTGGCTGCAACATCGAAATAGAAAGGTTTTTGAACGGTTACCCCACCAAACATGTACTTAACAAGGATGTTGTTCTCAGGATCCTCGTAACAATTTTCGTAGTTATACTTAATTTCCACATTATCGGGATTGTTGATTACGGAGGTAATACGCGCACATTCCGACTTAATGGTAGGTTTTTTAGCCGTTGAAATGGCACGCCCATTCAACCTTAGGTAATACTTAAGCTCGCCAAGGTTGCTTTCCAGCTCAACAAGTTCGATGGAGCCAAGAAGTGATTTATACCGGGTAATCCCAAGGTTGCACTGATCAACCCTCCCGTCCATGAAGTAATCCTTTAGAGAACTTAACTCTGCAATGTTTTTTTCAATCTGCTCAACCGATTCAACCTTATCAACCTGTTCCAGCAAATCCTCCATCTGTTGCGTTAGCTCCCTGTCGCGCATCTTAAAGTCAAACACCAACATTTTAAGTTCGCTTTCAGCAAACGGGTATTTAATATGGTAAATAAAGTAAACCGATTTATCGGCTCGCTGACGTTTTTCCCAGTAAAACTCGCTAACCTTTGATATTGATATACCCTGAAGGAACGGAACTTTCCCCGACTGGGTGGTGGTAGATGTTGCAAATTTTTCCAGGAATTGGGACACGTTACTGTTAACCATCGACTCTTCTTTTCGAATTTCCGAGCTTGCCTTCACGTTCTCAGCAACAGATGAAACTATTTGTGCTTTTACATTCGAAAGAGCATTTTGCTGGGCATCCTGAGCGGTTGGGCCAGTTCCGGCCACTATGATAAAGTCCTTTTCCAAACCATTCACCCATTTGGGTTGTTTTCCGCTTTTCTCCAGTAGTTTATCCTGAGCAAAAGTTAAACTTACAACACCCAGAATGGATAAAGCAAGAAGTAATATCTTTTTCATACTCATGTATTTTTACCCCAAAAGGGGATTGGCAAGTAAAAATTAATTTATGCGATTACAAAAACAGCAACCCCAAAAAACTGGGGCTGCTGTTAAATACGATTAGGAGTATTACGGGCGTTCCTTAGCCATTTTATCCATTTCCTCGTTGAATACCTGCTCGAATTTCATCTTATCGTAATCGAGCTGTAGCTTCTGATCCTTCGAAATGCGGTCCTTAATGTTGTTCAGAACCTGATCTTTAGGAACCTGAAGTGCATTGAACACCTGGTAACGGCCATCCTTATTGAAGGTTTTAGTGCAAACAACTTCAACGTTATTCAGCTCCTGGTTGACAACCTCACGGGTCATCTGTTCAAACTTCTGCTCAAATTCCATGGCATCGCCAACCTGACGTTCGTTAACATAACGGTCGGCAACAGACTTCATGGTCGTGCTAATACTACGTGAGAGGTTGGTTTGAGCGTCGATTCGAGCTTTGCTCTTGGCTGTACTCAGATCGGTGCTAATCCCATTACCTGTTCCACGGAAATAATTGGCATCGGTGTGGAACTCATCGTCGCTACAGGGTACGTTTACCTCTTTTCCTAAAGAATCGTCAGCCACCTTTTTTGAACCACCGCAGCTAGCCAGCATAAAAGCGAAGGTAAAAGCACTGGCAACCATTAATAGATTTCTCATTTTCATAGACATTCAGTTTTTAGTTAGACTTAAAATCAAGTATTTGTTAAAATTAATCAAAAGAATTATTTTTTCTGGTAAAGCCAACTCCAATCCCAATTGAAGTGGGGGGCAGCTCCCCAGTATGCCCATGATACAGCAATTTCCTTGCCAGCCTGTATCATCATTTTATCTTTTTCAATGGAATCGTCGTACTGTTTCATTTTAAACTCCCAAACATTAGCGCCATCGGCCAGCATTTTTTGGGTGATCTCATCGGTTAAACGAACTGCATCGGCATAGCAATCCATGTCGGGAGTAATTTTACCTAAGTATTCTGCAGCCTTATCGGCATTCATATTTGCCCATGCAGCCTTGGCCCCTGCCATATACTCGGTACACTTGTAGTTAGCGTACTGCTTGTAAATTTCCATGGACAAATCCATGCTTTTATCAAAGCACTCCCGGCACACATCGGGGACAGAAAGCAATACGAAAAGAGCTTCTTCGAATTTTTGCTGACCAGCAAGGGCTTGTGCGCCTTTTAGCACAACATCGCACTGGGAGTTGTAGTATTCCACAATTTTCTCCTTGCCAGTTTCAATGAACCCTTTGAACTGCCCGGCTTTTACATTAATATTCTTCAGTGCCTGAATATATGCCTTATCTTCGGTTTGGCCAACCCCTTTTACCGCAATGTTGGTTTGGCTGAAGATGTTTTGACTTGCGGCATCCACAATGTAAAAGGTAACATCCAGATTCACCGCATGCATGGGTGGAGCTGTGGGAGTAATTTCCTTGCTTATTTCAGTAACCAGGGGAACAATACAAAATCGTGGGTTTGCAGCAGTGGCTCCCAAGCCATTCTGGGTAGCTATCTGGCTCATTTTATTTACCAGCATTTGCCTTGCCCCCTCGGGAATACCCGTGGCCTGGTCAGGTACTATTGCTGCCAGCGCAATTCGACCCAGATCATCGGTTTTACCCTGGCTGTTCTGTGCGCTAAGGTTTAACCCTAAACCTAAAAACGCAGCTAAAAGAATTGTAATTTTTTTCATGACTTCAGTTTTACTTTTCGCCGAGTATTAGCCATGCTTCACCCAAACCCCTCAGGTAAAGTTTTGATGGTATGCCCAAGCCATTAAGGTACTTGCGCAAATCGCTAACAAAGGAACGGGTATCAACAGCGCGTTGGCGGCCTTTATCGTCAGTGCGCATCATGGGAATACGAACCTGTTCAAATTTCATGAAGTTTTCAGAAGCATCGGAAAGGCTGAAACGGCCCTCAACACAATTATCGTAAAACCAGTCTTCGATAATTTCGGTGAGCTCTTTACCATCGCTGCCGAACTCCGACTCAAGGTTCTCACCCCAATTACTCCAAACCTTAATTTGCACCTTAACTTCACGGCCGTTAGCAAACATATCCTCAAAATGGCGCATCAGGCCAGCGTTATAGTTGTCCATGTGGCTGAGGACGGCTTCCTCCAATAATAGTTCAGGGGAAGCGGCGGTAGATGGACTGCCAGCGCCAGCTACTCCTGAAACCTGTTTAGCAGTATATGCATCGAGACCTTTAAGGTTAAATACGATGTACTTTTGTGGCCCCTGACGTTTCACTTCAAAATCAAGGTCCATTATAATATCGGCCTTAGCAACACGTTTTAATGCATCGATAGGGCTTTCGGCCATCTCCGAACCACTCGATGAACTTGTCAGCATTGACGATTCGGCCCGTTCCTGCTCCAGATTCTTAAGTTCCTGTTCTAGATCCTTAAGAGGAAAACCCCTGTCGGCCATTATTTGGCCCATTTTGGTTATTACCAAACGTAAATCGGGATCGGTTTGGAGAGCAGTTTTATAATCAGGAAGAACCTGTTTCATGCCCTGGTTATTAAACTCAAACTTGTATCCACGGCTAATGCAGTACTGATCGCTGGGGACAACCATTATTGTAGGCTTTTTGGCTTGTCCAAATGCTAGTACAGCAAAGGCAAGCAACGAAATTGAGGTTAGTAGTCGTTTCATATCACCATCATGTATTAGAATCCTGAATCCAAACGACGCGCAATGCCATCGGCTTCAAGTTGTTTGCGTAAAGCATCGTACATAACCTGAACGTAGATAGCTACCTTGTAACCCTTCTTCATTTTAATTCGATCCTCACCCGAGGGGTCAGCATCGTTGGTTACAGCAATGTACTGCAAAAACTTACCGCCTACCTGGAAAAAATTATCGAAGTAGTCGGCATGGATTTGCTCAGCATTAGGCTGCGAACAGATGGGTGGAGTTGGAGCCGAACCAGCACCACCGGGTAAACCCTTGAAGATGCAAGCAGCAACAGCAGCTTCCTTAGCATTCATAACTGCAGCGCCAACATCCTTGCCGTAGCCCCATACCTTAAAAACTTTTGTGCCATCCTGTCCAACACCAACAGGCTCAATTTCGTAGTTATACTGGCTGTTCCATAAAATCTTCCGCTCCTTGCGGGTTTGTGCGCTGGCTGGTAAAACCATTACCACTGAAAGCACAGCAACTGTAATACCTAATAATACTTTTCTCATATACCTTTTACTATTTAAGAGTTAAAACATAAACTTTACACCAAACATGGTTGCCATTCCTTCCCTACTAGGGAATATATCGGTCCAGATTAAACCAGTATCGCCATTATCGTCTTCGGCGTTACTAATAAATGAATAGGAACCGATGCCACCCATAAGCTGAATGTTGTGCTTCAAATTTAGTGCCAAATTTGCACCTGCTTTCAGGTAAAGTACCTTAAGACTACCATTAGTGAAGTCGGTGTGGCTTGCCTGCTCCTGTCCTATCCCAATGTAAGGTCGCAGCTCAACATTGCGGGTTAGCATGAACCCTTTAGCCACTCCTGCCCCGTAGTGTAAGAAACTAATACCTTCATAGGTCGTAAAACCAATTTCATAGTCTTTAGCCTGAACTCCCCCCTCTGCGTAAGCAAATAGCGCCTTTATACCTACAAATCGTCCTAAACGGACATCGGCACGGCCATATACACCGCCAACCTCGCCGGCTTCATAGCCCAAAAGCAGCTCAGCTCCCTTGTCGTTTTGTTGGCGTAGCAGGTATCCTTCATGTAACTTTCGACCTGCAGTCTGGTAGAATTTTGATGTAGGCATTTCGCCCTTGGCAATCTGCCGGTTGTCGGCAATTTTACTGGTTGCCCTAATCACTCCCCTGAAATTGGGTTCAGCGCTATTGGTCTTTTCGTTATACACATACTCGTATGCAAAATAGCGGTGGTCGCACTTTAGCCCTTCCTTTAAGCCAATCTTTACCCGAATAGGGTTAACCTGATGTATAGTTGTTTTGACCATAAAGTCCTCATGCTTCATTTCGAGATAGTAAAGGCTTTCGTCGTAACCTTTTTGAACCAACTCCTGAAAGAGTTGCTCTTCAGTTTTTTGTTTTATGAATCTACCAAGCTGGGAATCCTCGGTAGGTTGAGAAGCTGTTATGGGAACAGTAGTTTTAGTAACGAAAGTGATGGGGATATTTAGCTCCTGAAATTTCTTGTTCTTTTCTTCCCTAACCTGTGGGGAGTCTTCAGGATAAATCCAGCAATCGTACAGGGCATTTTGTACATCCTGATTATAGTTAACCTTGAATAGGTAGCCGTTTACCGTTGCTTTCCAACCCTTAGTATCTTTAACTTTTGCCTCTCTTAAATTCACAATACTCTGATAATCGAGTACCATGATATAGCTTCGTTCAATAAGCCGGTTCCCGTAATCTTTCAGTGCGCTTTCACCACGCTTGGTTGCCTGTGCCTTAATATACGCTGCATCGGTAGCATTGAACATACCTCTGTCGAAAATAAGGTCAAGGTCCATTGAACCGTCGTCCTTACGGTTGTACCACCTGCTAACAATTGCCTTACTCACCCCTTTTTGCATCAGGAAGCCTTCAACTGCCTTGGCAGGATCAACTGAAGCATCAGCCCGGTTAAAAGGGGAATCAAAAATTAAAAAATCGAGGTTGTTGTCGTAATACTTGTCCGTAAGCTTTACCTGTGGAAATTTTGCTTCAACATCGGAGGCATAATTTTCACCCGGGAACTTCATGTAAAATAGGGTAATAGAACTCCGGTCGTAAGTTGAAGGAATCCGATTACTTTCTTGAACATCCTGTGCATAGGTACTTACACTAAGTATTAGTGCCATAAGTAAATGTCCATGTTTCATACTTTCAATTTTTAAGTTTCTGAATAAAATTACGGCAATTTTTTTATACTAACACATTTTTTTTCAAAATTTAGCCCCTGTTAATCACATATAAACAAATGTTTACCATACATTAACATATCCATAACATTCCGAATAGTAACGTTCATCAAAAAAAAAATCATGCTCCCGTTCTAAAAGTTTATAGACGTTAGACGTTAAATGTTAAATGTTAAACGTGAGGCGTTAGGTGTAAGTTGTTAGAAGTGAGCGTAGGGTGTAAGGCGTTGGACGTTGGACGTTAGACATTGGGCGTTGGACGTTGGGCGTTGGGCGTTTCACGTTTCACGTATCACGTTTCACGTATCTTATGTAAATCACAGAAAATAAACACTTTGCGTTGCTGGCGTTCTTTACGAGAACCATCATTTTTAATGAAAGAGTTACTTTTATACGAGAAATAGCTGACTTAATTGGCACCTGGAAATTCGCTAGACTTTTTGCTGAATGTGTAAACAAAATTCATTTTGACCCCAATAGAACAATACAAACCATTGACGAACCAGCATTTGAGCAATTAGTTTCTATATTTGAACAGTACATGAAAATAATAAGTAAAAAGTAACTAATCAGTATTAACAAACATAACTACTCACCGCAAAGACGCAATGGCGCAAAGGTTTTAAATTTAATTACACTTNNCAGCTTAAGCATCACTATATCCAACAAATGATTATTAATTTTTTTTATTTCTCAGCGTCTCAGCGTCTTAGCGGTTAAAAACGGTAAAAGTTGTATGCAACTGAATGGTTACTGATTAGTTACAGTAAAAGTAATTCAAAAATTTATGGAGCCCTTATCCACGATAATAATGAAACTGTTTCAAAGAAACATACGTCTTTAATGAAAAAATTCCATAATCAGGGTACGCTTTGGACAAGTATAGATCATATTATTGAAACTCCTTTTTTTGTAAACTCTGAACTTACCAGTCTTATCCAAATTGCAGATTTGTATTCCTACTCTTTAAAACGGTATTTTGAAAACAATGAGGATGACTTATTAATGAGAATTTATAGCCGAATTGATAGAAAAAACGGTAAAATTGTTGGATTAAGACATTTCACTGATGCAACCTGTCAATGTATTTTCTGCAAAAGATAAAATTTAAGGCCATTTGTTCTTACCTATGAAAGTTATGCATCAATTCCTTCCCCTGAACAGGTGGAGGAATCCCTTGTAAGGACCACGTGCAAAACGGCGGTTATCCCATCCCCGAGCTTCAATGATGAAGTAGTAAACGCCTTCGGAGGCTTCGGCACCTGAGGTGGTACGTCCATCCCACCCCTCCCACTCGCGCGGGTCGCCGCTGTAACTGTACACCAGCTTGCCGCTGCGGCTAAATACCTGTATGGAAAACGACCTGATTGAACGAATACTTTCGTCGGTATCGGAAAATCGAAACAAGTCGTTCACTCCGTCGCCGTTAGGGGAAAAAACGTTGGGTATGGCATCGGCGCTTATGCGTGACGAATCAACCTCAATATCGGTGATAACCGAATCGATGCAACCCGTTTGGCTATTAACCGAGTAATGGTAAACCTTATAAAGTCCGGGAACCATAAGGTTTTTATCGGGGTATGCCTCATTACGTACAGCAATCAACGAGCTATCGCGCCAAATGGAATGGTATGCAATACTGTCGGGTGTAATTTTTTGGGTAGTAATGGCCCAGTAGATAGAATCGCAATTCAAGTTTCTGCTTTCAAACCTAAGCCCAAGCAATGCCTCATACTCGGCATCAGGATTGTAATCGGCCCACGATCCCTTGTCATCAACCTGAATTAAATTATCAGCCTTTGTGGCAATGGCGTCAATCTCAGGGGTGGTAAAGGTAAGTACACGTCCAAATGAATTCTGAATGGTAATGGTGTATGTCGATTTATACAACGGCGCAGGATTTTCAACTATCAGTTTCAGGGTGGAACTATAGGGCATATCAACACGGCTTTCCGATGCTTGCCAGGTAACATTTGAAAAGTATTCCAGCCCATAGGTATTCCTTACGGGTTGGTTTGAACGCGAAAGGTCGTAGTAGGCAAATCGATCGTAAGTAATATCATACGGAGCTGGCTCAGTTATGGGGTTGAGCTCAAGGAACTGGCAGCTGTTGTCCACAGCAATGCTGTCCAGAGTAACATTATCGGTGAAAAGCCAACATGTGAAAACCTCTGCAGAATCGGCGGTATCGGTCACTATCACCCTATAACCGCCTTCGGCAAGATCAGGCTGGCTACTCAGCGAAACCCCTGTTACCTCATCAAACTGCTCAAAGCGCTGCGATGGATCAGGTTTCAATGGGTTATACCTGTACCACGTGAAAGTAGCACTGTTCCCTGTTGAATGCCTTGCCTGCAAAACACCAGTATTCCCATAAAATACAAATATTGAATCCTGTTTTGTGGTATTGCTGTACTGGGTCGTCATAGCCATTACTCTACCAGGTGCTGTAAGCTGTGCATGGGCATTTGAACCCAGGAACCACAGGAACACAAACAGGGCTGATATTTTGTTATACAATCTCATTGGCAATTCTGAGGGCTACCTTATGCTTTTGTTTGCTTAAACGTTAACGGTACTAAATTATGCGAAAAGTGGAAAAATTATCGGACAATACCACGCTTCCTATTCAATTCTTCGGATATCAGCGCCAATGGCATTAAGGCGACCATCGATATTCTCGTATCCACGGTCAATTTGCTCAATGTTATGGATTAGGCTTTTGCCTTCGGCCGAAAGGGCAGCAATTAGCAGGGCAACGCCTGCCCTGATATCGGGCGAGGTCATCACCGTTGGGCGTAACTTCATATTCCTATCGTGCCCGATAACGGTTGCCCGATGGGGGTCGCAAAGGATAATCTGCGCACCCATGTCGATAAGTTTATCCACAAAGAACAACCGGCTTTCGAACATTTTCTGGTGAATGAGTACCGAACCCTTAGCCTGAGTGGCAACCACAAGGAAAACGCTGAGAAGATCAGGGGTTAAACCCGGCCATGGGGCATCGGCAATGGTAAGTATTGACCCATCGATAAAAGTTTCAATCTCATAGTGTTCCTGCTGGGGAATGTGAATATCATCACCGTTGACGTGGAACTCTATTCCCATACGACGAAACGAGTCAGGGATAATGCCAAGGTTTTGGTACGATACATTACGAATGGTTATATCGCTGGCAGTCATGGCAGCAAGACCAATAAAAGAACCTATTTCAATCATATCGGGCAAGATGGTATGGGTACAACCGCCCAGTGAGTCAACCCCTTGAATGGTAAGCATGTTGGAACCGATTCCCGAAATTTTAGCGCCCATGCTAACCAACATTTTGCTAAGCTGCTGTAGGTAAGGCTCGCATGCTGCATTGTAAATGGTGGTTGTGCCTGGTGTAAGCACTGCAGCCATAAGTATGTTGGCTGTACCGGTTACGGAAGCCTCATCGAGTAGCATGTAAGCCCCACGCATATTTTTACCTTCAAGGGTAAAGAAGTTCTCGCGGGTGTCGAAGTTAAATGATACTCCCAGCTTTTGGAAACCCAGTAGGTGAGTGTCCAGTCGTCTGCGGCCAATTTTATCGCCACCGGGTTTAGGGGCATAAGCCCTGCCGTACCTTGCCAAAAGGGGGCCAACCACCATGATTGATCCACGTATTGCCGTCGCCTTTACCTTAAAATCGTCAGTGGCAAGGTACTCAACATCCACATTTCGGGCTATGAAAGTGCATTCGGAAGGGTTGTGCCGTTGCACATCAACCCCCAAGCCCTGAATAAGTTCAATGAGCTTATTCACATCGCGAATGTTGGGAATATTCCTAATGGTAACGGGTTCCGAAGTAAGAAGCGTTGCGCAGATAACTTGCAAAGCCTCGTTTTTTGCCCCCTGGGGGTGCAAATCGCCTTTCAACGGCTTACCACCATGAACCTCGAATGTTGCCATACGAATTGCACTTTAGCGCTTACGGTGATATTTGGGTCTTTTACCGGTTGATTTTACATCCCGCTTATCGATAAGCTTTGAGCCGGGTGCCATAATGAGCCTACCATTGCTAAGGTTCTCCATATCGCGAAATATATCCTCATCGGTAACCGATTCCTTGTTCCAGGTTATGTTCGCCTTTTTCATCTGGTTGGCAATCAGCTGCTTAAAAGCCTCCTTCTCGGGGCCCTCATCCATATCAATGGCCTTCTCTATCATCTGCTCAATGATACGGCCATAGTGCTTGAACTTAACGGGATAACTTGGGTAAGGAACCTTTCGGGGTTTTTCGGTGTATTTCTCAATATCAGGCTTAGGGTAAGGTGAATCGATATCGAGCTTAAAATCGGACATGATGAAAAGATGATCCCAGAGCTTGTGGCGAAAATCGTTAACCGATCTAAGCTGGGGATTTAAATTCCCCATGATGGCAATAAGTGATTTGGCCAGCTGGTTGCGCTCATCCCTGTCATCAATGCTTGCAATGTAATCGACCATTTGCTGGATATGCCTTCCATACTCCGGTAATCGCAGCTTTTTCCGTTGGGTATTGTAATCCATCAATAGAATTTTATCAGTAGTGTTAATATTAACCATGAGTTCAGTCTAAATAGTTCATAAAGTTTATAAAGTTCATAAAGTTCGTAAAGTTAAAACAAATTTTATAAAGTTTTTTAAAATGCTGACAATTAAAAACATAACTTGTTTAACTAAAATAAAACATGCTTTTTGTGCCGGACTCAACCATGTATATTGAAAAGTAAGAAATAGGTAATCATCACAAATATATGGAAATGTAAGCGAAAAAGAGGATTTCTGTGCCAAAAGTAGCTCAAATGATTTACTCCAGCTGTTTCAGGTTGGCAAATTTAAGCAATAAATTTTTTGTACCAACTAAGCTAAAGTTAACTAATGCTTTTCGGTTTGGACCTACCCCATCGATTGATTCAACAATGCCCTCTCCAAACCTGGCGTGGTAAACAGCCATGCCAACTGTAATTGCATCGGGCAATATCTCCTTTGCCATATCAGGTGTTGACGGCAAAGGTTTTCTTGAATTGGACAATGACGATAGATTAGAAGTTGCCGTTTGGCTTGCAAACCCTTTCATGGTGGGTTTTGCCATGGCTTGCCTTTCGGTAGTATTACTGTAATCATCATCGTCAAAGGGCACATCGATATACTCCGGATCGATTTCGTTGATAAATCTACTGGGGTTACAGTGAACAGGCGAGCCCCACCTGTAGCGGGTTTGTGCGTAAGTGATGTAAGCCCTTTTGGCAGCACGAGTTAGCGCAACATAGAAAAGTCGGCGTTCCTCCTCCATGTCGTCGGGCGATTTGTTCATGTTTGAAGGGAAAAGATTTTCCTCCAAACCGGTGAGGAAAACGTAATCGAACTCCAGCCCTTTGGCAGAGTGAACGGTCATTACACTTATGCGATTGGTACTGCTGTCCTGATCGGTATCCTGATCGGTAAGCAGGGCGACGTTTTCGAGATAATCGACCAGCGTAACAGTTTCCTCAAAGCCTTCCTCCTTTTGGTTTTCGATGAACTCACGGATACCATTAAGCATTTCCTCAATGTTCTGAAAGCGCGATATTCCCTCCTGGCTCTTATCGGCCTTTAGGTCGTTCAGAATACCCGAAGAATTAGCTATGGCATAAACAGCCTCGTAAGCATCGAGGGTGTAAACCTTTTGCTGGAACGATACTACCAAATTGCGAAACTCAAGGAGTTTTTTGGCTGCAGGAGGCTTAACAGCTCCGCTGTGTTTACCCAGCTCACCAACGGTTTGCCATAAGCTTAATCCTAACTGGTTAGCAAGGGCTTGCAGATGTTCCATGGTTGTATCGCCTATACCTCGGGCCGGATAGTTAACCACCCTACGGAAAGCCTCATCGTCGTTAGGATTCACTGTTAAGCGAATGTATGCCAAAAGGTCCTTTATCTCCTTGCGCTGGTAAAACGAAAGGCTACCATAAATACGATAGGGAATGTTACGTTTGCGCAGGGTTTCCTCAAAAATACGCGATTGCGCATTGGTACGGTACAAAATGGCAATATCGCTGTAGCTACAACGGGTTTGATGCACCAAACTCAGGATTTCCGATGCCACAAGAAAACCCTCCTCCTGATCGGTAAACGCCTTGATAAGTTTAATCCTTTCGCCTACCTCATTGCTGGAATACGCAACCTTGGGAATTTGACGTTTATTTTTGGCTATCACGCTGTTTGCAGCGTTAACTATCGTTTGGGTAGAGCGGTAGTTCTGCTCGAGTTTGAACAAAGTGTAATCGGGGTAATCGTTCTGAAAGTTGAGGATGTTTTCAATTTTAGCGCCACGGAACGAGTATATGCTTTGGGCATCGTCGCCAACTACACAGAGATTTCTGTGGCTCTGCGATAACTTTTTAACAATAAGGTACTGTGAGTAATTGGTATCCTGGTACTCATCAACCAGTATGTAGCGGAATTTGGACTGATATTTTTGAAGCACATCGGGGAAATCGCGGAAAAGAATATTGGTATTCAGCAGCAAATCGTCAAAGTCCATGGCCGAAGCCTTTTGGCAGCGCAGCGAATACAGGGAGTAGATGTGATGGATTTCGCCCTTGCGCGATTTAACATCACTTGCCATAATGGTTGCATTCTGTGCGTAAGCCTGTGGCGTTAGCAGGTTGTTTTTGGCCATGGATATTCTGGACAGCACCTCATTTGGTTTGTACACCTGCACATCGAGCTTTAGCTCTTTAATGATTTGGGCAATCAGGTTTTTGGAATCGGTGGTGTCGTAAATGGTAAAGTTCTTATCGTACCCCAGCTTATCGGCTTCGTAACGCAGTATTTTAGCAAAAATTGAGTGAAAAGTACCCATCCAGAGCTTTGCAGCCGTTTCGTGACCGACAATACGAGCAATACGCTCCTTCATCTCCCTGGCAGCCTTATTGGTAAATGTAAGGGCCAATACTGACCAGGGTTTTACGCCCAGGGTGAGCAAATGCGCAATTCGATACGTTAAAACCCTTGTTTTACCAGAACCAGCAGAAGCAATTACCAGTCCAGGACCATCAGTAGATGTTACAGCCTCGCGTTGTACTTCACTTAACTCATCCAAATAGTTTGACATTACGGAACCAAAAAATTTACCACAAAAGTAGCTGAAACAATGTTAAAAGTTAAAAGTTAAAAGTTAAAAGTTCAATATCCAGTTAAAAGGATAAAGGATCAAAATTCCAAATTTCAGATTCCATATTTCATGCTCAAAACCAATGCTTTCCGAACAACGAACAACTATCAATTGCACCTCAAAAAAATAATTAACCTTAAAACACTTTTTACATTTTAACACAATTTGATATTTCATAAACGATTCAACTTTTTTACTTTGCAACAGCAGTAAACTCGCATATTCTCATAAAGTAAAGATTTTACCCATATAAAATGGAAATACTAACAATTAGTAGATACAGAGAATTATCTGATTAATTTATAAGTATTTAGAAAGCAAAAATTAATTTTTTTATGGTAAAATCACTCAAAAAACATTGATTCATTTTGGGTATTAACAAAAAACATTCAAACAGATTAATAAACCAATAAATTTCATAAAAATCTAACTTTTACATTTGCGATTTGTTAAATAGACGATTTTATACTGATTTTTCATGAGCTATACGGCATATTTTTGGCAAAGAATACCCACAATTCAAACCTAACGGATTTTATATGCAAGTTCACGAACGTCACCATGAGTCGACCATGGTATTAATTCTTGTAATGTTTACCTCATTCATCACGCCATTCATTGGGTCAGCAATCAACCTGGCATTACCTATGATTGGGGAGGAGTTTGGTCTTAATGCCATTACCATGAGCTGGGTAACCATGGCATTTCTACTATCATCGGCAGTGCTTTTAGTGCCAGTAGGTAAATTGGCCGATATATACGGACGGAAAAAGATATTCTTAACAGGAAATGTGATACTGTCAATTTCGTCACTTTTGGCGATTGCCTCGCCCAATGGCGCAGTGCTTATACTGCTGAGGGTTGTACAGGGCATAGGCAGCTCCATGATGTTTGCCACAGGTATAGCCCTAATCACCTCGGTTTTCCCTCCGCATGAAAGGGGTAGAGCCATTGGCATGAATGTTACGGCAGTTTACATTGGCCTTTCGGCTGCGCCGGTAATAGGAGGTATTCTAATCGATACGCTGGGATGGCATAGCCTTTTCTACATCCCTGCCCTGATGGGGATTGGTGCCGTGATAGCAGCCGTATATTTCATAAAAGGGGAGTGGGCCGAAGCCCAAAATGAAAAATTCGACCTGAAAGGCTCCATAGTTTTCGTACTATCGATGAGTATAATGATGTACGGGTTTTCAAAACTCCCAACCCCGGTAGCAATTGTTTTAACCGTTGCAGGGCTTGCGGGGCTAACCCTTTTTGTTAAAATGCAGACAAAAGCAAAGTATCCGTTACTCAATGTTACACTATTTAGAACCAATAGGCTTTTTGCCCTATCGAATTTGGCTGCACTAATCAACTATGCAACAACCTTTGCAATTACCTTTGTTCTTAGCCTTTACCTTCAGTATATCAAAGGGTTAAGCCCACGAAGCGCTGGACTGCTGCTAATTTTGCAGCCGTTAGTTATGGCAGTAACCGCTTCGTGGTCGGGGCGTCTTTCCGATAAGCATGACCCACGCATACTGGCATCGGCTGGCATGGCCGTAATTGCCATTGGTTTAGCTATGCTCATTCCCATTGGAGCAGATACAACGTTAGCCTACCTTGGAGCTGTCCTATCCCTACTGGGGTTAGGATTTGGGATGTTCTCGTCGCCCAACACCAATGCCATTATGGGTTCGGTTGAGAAACGCTACATAGGGCTTGCATCGGGAACGGTAGCTACCATGCGGTTGGTGGGTCAAATGCTTAGTATGGGAATTGCCACCATGGTAATACATGTTTTTATTGGCACAGCAACCATAAATCCATCAAACTATAAACAGTTTATTCACTCGGCCGGTACAATATTTGTGGTTTTTACCGTTTTAAGCCTATTCGGTATCTGGGCGTCGCTAGCTCGAAATAAAAAGCAGTAAAAGTTAGTCAACCCAATCGCCATTTTCCTTGATTAAGTTGACGAGTTCCTCTATGGCTTGCTCTTCGGGGATATTTTTCTTTACCACCTCCTTACCCTTGTAAAGGGTAATCTTCCCATGACCAGCACCCACATAACCGTAATCGGCATCGGCCATTTCGCCGGGACCGTTAACAATGCAACCCATAACGCCAATCTTTAGCCCCTTTAAATGTGATGTTGCACTGCGAACCCTCTGCAACGTTTGTTGCAGGTTGAAAAGGGTACGTCCGCAACCCGGGCAGGCAATATACTCGGTTTTGGTAATTCGTGTACGGGCAGCCTGCAAGATGCCAAATGCAGTATTGCGTACCACATCGGGGGGTTGAACAGGCGAGGTAATCATAATGCCATCCACAAGCCCATCAATTAGTAATCCACCCAGGTCGGCTGCTGCTTTAAGCAGAAAATCTTCCCTTTCAGAATCTGAGTAATTGCGCGCAACAACCACAGGGCATTTAATTCCGTACCTCATGAGCTCAACTATAGCTGCACGCTGTTCAACAAAACCATTACTATTAGCTGTTGATAGCAACAAAACCACATTAGCATCGCCCTTTAGTGCTTGTAGCAATTTTTCGTTTAATACATCGGCATACTCAACACTTAGCAGTACTGGTGCAGAAAGTTGTTGGTGAAGGTAATCATCAACCTTAAGTAAACGGAAATCGGGGCTGAATTCCGATACTATGGGTAATCCATCAAATTTACCGCTCTGCTTAAAGTTAGGGATTAGCAGAAAATCGGGGGTGTTATCCGTTGACTGCCAGGTACCATTCGTTTCATTATAATGCCATCCCCATGAAATAGGGATATTGGCAGAAAATATGCCATCGGAAAAGGCAAATACACGCGGAGGATTTGCCCCACCAATGCCATTTACCTCATTGGTTACCCGCCGGTTATACTCGTAAGGATTATACGGGAGCGATTCAATGGATTTTAGCTCTGGCGAAGTTACCCTATTGCCAAAGTAGTTCACCAGTTTTTTTGCCACAGGAATTTCGTTTTCGGGTTCCTCGGTAAGCGAAACCCTGATGGTATCGCCTATGCCATCGGCAAGTAAAGCACCGATGCCAACAGCCGACTTAATTCGGCCATCCTCGCCATCGCCAGCTTCAGTAACCCCCAGGTGAAGCGGATAGCTCATGCCTTCAGCGTTCATGGTGGCAACCATGAGTCGAACCGCCTGAACCATAACCCTCGTATTGCTTGCTTTCATTGAAATTACAAGGCTGTTGAAGTTATGTTTTCGGAATATTCTTAGGAATTCCATTGCCGACTCCACCATTCCTAATGGTGTATCGCCATAACGGCTCATTATTCTATCAGAAAGTGAACCATGGTTTACCCCAACACGTATGGCAACGTTTCGAGCTTTACAAAGATCGATAAGGGGGATTAACTTTTGCTCAATTCTTTCAATTTCAACTTTATACTCTTGTTCGGTAAACGAAACATCCACGAATTTAGCACGTGGATCGACAAAATTACCGGGGTTGATTCGCACCTTTTCCACGTGCATGGCAGCCTCGAGTGCAGCGGCTGGATTGAAATGAACATCGGCTACAAGGGGCGTATTGTATCCTCTCCCCACTAACTCCTGCTTGATGTTTTGCAGATTTGAAGCCTCGCGTGTACCTTGCGTGGTTATGCGGATAAGTTCAGCGCCAGCATTAATAACCCTAATGCATTGTTCAACCGTGGCATCGGTATTATTGGTATCGGTGGTGGTCATTGTTTGAACCCGAATAGGATTTATACCTCCAATTGGAATATTTCCAACTAACACCTCTTTAGTTTCGCGTCGAATATATTTGGTAAGATTCTTTACGTAAATCATCCTAAAGTGCTTTTATGTGTTGTAATACTTGAAAACTATAAAAATTAACCTATAAAGATATGCAAAGTAAATACATTTTTTCAAACAGAGCCGTAAAAGCCTCTGATGGTTGAGGGTTGTTTGTTGTTTGTTGTTCGTTGTTCGGGAAAATAGTTGATGGTTGATGGTTGATGGTTGATGGTTGATATCTTTTGAATTTCAAATTACGAATTACGAATTACGAATTACGCTTTTTTACTTTTTACTTTTGCCTTTTAACTTTTA
>DFYV01000056.1 GCA_002383425.1 Bacteroidales bacterium UBA4073
TTACGATAGTCTTGGAAGTCTGAAATTCGACGTTTTGCAAACCCCTTAAAAATTCTTCAACTTCCATGATTTTTTTACCTGACTGCTGAACGGTTTTAATTGCAATGGCTCCCTGTGAGCAGTAAATATGGATGTGTGTTTTACCATCGGTTCTGATTGTCCCAGTAGGAAAGGTGTGATTTATATCTAATTTATCGGCATGGTAAATTTTTAAGGTGACTACTGCATCAACATTACTTCTCCTGATTTTCACTTCGGTCCATGCTGTGGGATATGGGCTGAGACCTCTAATAAGATTAAAAACCTTATGGCATGGTTCATTCCAGTTAATGCGACACGTCGCTTTAAAAATTTTTGGTGCCGTTTTTAGTTCACCATCAATAGGAATTTGCTGTTGTGGGATAGGTGAAACTTTCCCCTTTTCTAACATCTTGATGGTTTCTACAACCAGGGCAGCCCCATGATACATCAACTTATCGTGCAGTTCGCCAGCTGTTTCGGTGTCGCCAATGGGAATTGTTTGTTGTAGAATGATATTGCCAGTATCAATCTGATTGTCAAGCAGAAATGTTGTGATGCCAGTTTGTTTTTCGCCGTTAATAATAGCCCAGTTTATTGGAGCAGCACCTCTATACTGCGGTAGCAGCGATGCGTGAAGGTTAAATGTTCCTAAACGGGGAAGTTGCCACACCTCCCTGGGTAGCATTCTGAAGGCAACCACAACAATAATGTCGGGATTTAGCTCTCTAAGGGCTTGAATAAAGTTTGGATTTTTTAACTTTTCGGGTTGAAGAACGGGAATGTTGTTTTGCTCTGCAAATACCTTAACCGGTGAGGGTTGAGGTTTTAAACCACGTCCTGCAGGTTTGTCTGGTACTGTAACGGCTGCCAATACATTGTATCCTGCATCGATGATTGCCCTTAAGGGTTCAACCGCAAAATCGGGTGTTCCCATATAAACAATATGCGGATTTTCCTTTGCTGGCATCGGATGCTAATCCTTTTTAGGGCTGAAAAGATTGATGTGCCCCATTCTTTCGTGCTTGGTCTTAAGGTAAAATTCGTTGTATGGATTGGGTGGAATTACCAGGGGGATGTTTCCCACCACGTGTAAACCGTACCCTTCAAGACCGCTCATTTTTTTAGGGTTATTGGTGATAAGCCGCATGTTCTTAACGCCAACCTCACGTAGAATACTAGCTCCAACGCCATAGTCGCGTTCATCGGGCTGAAACCCTAATTCAACGTTAGCATCAACAGTATCGAGTCCTTCCTCTTGCAGCTTATAGGCATGTATTTTGTTAAAAAGGCCTATGCCCCTGCCTTCCTGATTCAGGTAAACCAATACACCTTTTCCCGCATTATCAATCATTCTCATGGCTTCGTGTAGCTGAGGGCCACAATCGCATCGGTAGGAACCAAAAATATCACCGGTAACACATGAGGAATGCACCCTTACCAGTATGGGTTCATCCGGTTCCCACTTCCCTTTTATTAGGGCAACATGTTCAAGGCCATTCGTTTTTTGGCGGAAAGGGATTAGCTCAAAATTACCATATTCAGTTGGTAGCTTCACTTTAACGCCTCTTTCAATAATGCTATCAAATTTCAACCTATAGCTAATTAAATCTTTAATGGAAACTATTTTAAGGTTGAACTTTTTGGCAACCTCAAGGAGTTGAGGTAAACGAGCCATGCTACCATCGTCGTTCATAATTTCAACGAGTACTCCGCCTGGTATCAGACCTGCCATTTGGGTAAGGTCAATGGCAGCCTCGGTATGACCTGGTCGTCTCAATACACCTTTTTCCTTAGCTCTAAGCGGGAAAATATGCCCGGGACGGGCAAGGTCTTCGGGTTTTGTGTTGGGATCAACAAGAGCCTTTATGGTTTTTGCCCTATCGGAGGCTGAAATGCCGGTAGTACACCCATGCCCAATAAGATCAACCGATACGGTAAAGGCGGTATGGTGCATAGCGGTATTTCGGTTTACCATGGGTTCGAGCTCAAGCTCATCGCAACGTTTTTCCGGAAGCGAGGCACATATTAATCCTCGTCCATGTTTAGCCATAAAGTTGATTATTTCCGGGGTAATCAGCTCCGCAGCGGTAATGAAATCACCCTCGTTTTCCCTGTCTTCGTCATCTACCACTATTATTACCCTGCCATTCCGTAACTCTTCTAAAGCTTCATCAATGGTGTTTAGCTTAATTTCTTCGTTGTTTTCCATTTTGTTGCTAAAATGATAGTTTTAAAAACTGTCGTAAAATTAGCATTTTGAAAGGAATTATTTTTTGCTAAATGTCAGTTTTTCGTTTTGCTTTATCCCAAATATGACTTTGCTTGCCCATGGTAAAACGGATAAACCCTTTCAGCATGTTAATGTTCATCATAAAACCGTAGTATGGGAATGTTACCCACGACGATATCCGAGCGGAATGGCGTATCAGGTAACCTATTGCAACCATACCATAAAAAAAGCTAATAGCTGCAAAGGTGAGTGTATATGTGATTGAATTACTCTGGTTAAGGAACAGTATGATGGCATTTAGGAATGGAATTGCTATAATAATTGGCGGAACAAAAATCCACCGTAAAACCTTATGGGAAAAGAATTTAAAGGCAATTTCGGCGTTCTTTATGGGGTTTAGTAGGTTGATATGTCTGACAAGGGCTTGAAAACAACCCGCAGCTATTCGTACCTTCCGTTTTTTTTCATCATCAACTGTTAGTGAGCCAGCCTCTGATGCAATGGCCTGGTGTACGTACTTAATCCTGTAACCTTGGTAAATAATGTTTGCCGATATTTCAAAATCGTCGAGTATGGTGTTGCCTGGCAGTGGTTTGAACAGGTTGGTTCGAATTGCGTACAATTCACCTGCACCCGATACCGTTGAACCTGTGCAACTTTCCAATTTTTTGATTAACGATTCGTATCTCCAGTAAATGCCTTCCCCTTTCGATGCTAAACCATCGGTATCGTCGCATCTGATTTTTTTTTGCCCTGCAACGCAACCTACTTTAGGATTCTCAAATAGTTTAACCAAATCCACAAGCGAATTTGGCGAGAGATAAGTGTTGGCATCGGTGAATATCGTTATGGGAGTTTTAACCAGCTCCATCGCCTTATTTATGGAAAGCGCTTTCCCTAACCTTTGGGGACTATTAATTAGGGTGATATTTTGGAGGCTTTTAAGTATTTCGGATGTATTATCGGTATTGCCGTCGGTCACCCAAACCTGATGAACCTTTTGCGATGGATAGTTAAGTGAAAGTGTATTCTGGTATTTTGGTATAATATACCTTTCCTCGTTGTGGGCTGCAATAATAATGGTTACATCGGGGAGTTGGTTTTGGTTCATAGCGGTTATGTTCCGCCTCTTACGTTTAATAGTACAGGGTAGCCAAAGCAACATAATATATCCGAAGTAGGTGTATAAGGTTATACCAATAGCCAGCCAGAAAAAGGAATTGATTAGCATCCTTTGATTTGTGTGTAGAATTCGGTTAACTTGTGCGCTAATGCAATGGCATCGAAATTTTTATGGGCGAATTCCCTGGCATTCAAGGCAATTTGTTTTCCTATTTCAGGATTATAAATGAGCGAACATACCGCTTTGGCAAAATCATCGGGAGTGTCAGCTATGAGAATGTGCTCATTATGCTTAATATCAATTCCTTTTACAGCCATGCTCGTGGCTACAATAGCCCTTTGCAGGTACATACCCTCAACAATTTTGATGCGAATGCCACTCCCCGAAAGCATTGGAACAACCATTACCGGACAACGACTGAGAAATGCCGAAGAGCTTGCTACCTGACCATGAAAAATGATATTCCGTTCTGTAATCAGCCTTTCGGCCAGTTCATCCGAAGCATTACGCCCGGCGATATGAAACTCCATTTCAGGGATTTCGGACTGGATGCGTGGCCAAACCCAATCAATAAACCACATAAGACCCTCGATGTTGGGCAGCCAGTCCAGTGCTCCTATATAGCATATAGCAGGGAAATCAACCGGTTCAAGGTCGGTTGTTACCTCTTCCTCAAGGTAACCAGCGGGTATGGTGATGGTTGGTTTTATGAAGTTGTGGGTAGTAAACCATTGCCTATCGGGTTCGGTTATGGCCACAAGTGCGTCAACCTTACTGGCAATTGTCGATTCAACCCTTGCCAACCGTTTGGCAAGACGGTGGAAGTACAGCTGTCGCAAGGTGTTGGGTTCATTCTCGGCCAGTTTCAGCCAAATTTGATGCTCCACATTATGACTTCGAAGCGATAATATTCCCTTAAAATACTTGCGAATGGTTCTAATGTAGGGGTACAGGTAAAGGCCTTCCAGCTGAACAACATCAAAACTTTCGTTTTGCAGCAATTGTTTTATTCGCCCTTTAAACATACGACAAATGTATCGTTCAATGTTGTAGGGGCGGAGTGAAAATATGAAGTTTAGCAGGTAACCGGGTAGGTTAGTTTTGATGTTTACAGGGAAAATTTCGAAATTAATGAGGGTTTTAATTTCATCGGGAATTATTTCAAGTGAGCTTGGGTGTTTCTGTGTGCTAAGGGTAAGCACGGTTACATTATTATCGGCCTTAGCCAGGCTAAGCGATATGTTAAGGGTTGCCAGCGTTCCTCCATCAACAGGGGGATATGGAGGTTTGTGTGAGATAATCAGGATTCGCATTAATGGTTTACTCTGTTTTAGGCGAATTAGAGCGCTTTTTAAATAGTGCTCTTATTTTGAACAGTTTTTTTAGCTTTTCTATGTAGAAATCGGTATTCAATATCACGGAATCGGTGGTGGCTTTGTAGGAGAGAAAAATCCCCAAGGGTAGAAGTATGAATGATGATACCCACATCCCTATAAAGGGATTCCAAATCAGCTCACGCGAAAATTTTTCGCCGGTGATATTAATGATGTAGTAAATGATGAAGAATAGAACCGAAATGACTACTGGAGTTCCCAATCCACCTTTCCTGATTATGGCTCCCAGCGGTGCCCCAATGAAAAAGAAAACGAAACAGGCAAAGGAAAGCGTGAACTTGCGGTGCCATTCAATTTTATGACGTGCTATGTACTTTTGCCTGTAGTAGAACTCTTCCTTTGATGATGATACATAGCTTTTGGTGGACCGTGCAAACTCAATGGCTCTTTCCAGCGCTGAAATCTTTTCCTCCGATGAAAGTGACTTGAAAAGGCTATCGGCGTTGATGCTACGTTTAACCTCCACCTTGTCCTTACGTCGTCCCCAGTATGGGTTCCTGAATATGCTGTTTCGAATTACATACTGCGAGAACGATTCGAGCTGGGTATTAAAAGTTTTCGAGAGTGAATCTTCAGTTTTTGACAGCTGGCTAATATTTTGGGTTTGGTAGCTGTCCTTGAAAAAACTCTCATCGGCCCGTTGTAGTTCAAAGCCCTTGAGCTCAAAGATGATAATTTCTTTTTCAAAGAATTGTCGTTGGGCAGGAAGTTTATCCTTGTAACCATGACGAGGTTTACGGTTATCCCTGACCTCTTTGTAGCTATTGCCACTGTACAACGTAGCTACCAGAAACTTCTGATCGGCTGTGGGTTTCATGAAACCCGAATCGGCGTAGGTGACAGTGGTATTTCCTTCATCCTTGCTGTGATCGTAAATAAGTATGCGGCGCATAAGGCCGGTGTTGGGATCTTTATCCCCAACTTTAATGCTGTACCCCTCTATTAGGTTGGTAAAGACTCCTTCTTTTATGATTAACTCGGGCTTTTGCTGTTTTACCGAGTAAAGGAGAGTCGATATTTTAAGATTTGTGTAGGGCAGAACATTATTTGCGAAAAAGAATGCGCCGATGCTGATTAAAACGGTAAGAATAATAATCGGTGTTAGTATTCGGGGTAGAGAAATTCCAGCTGATTTCATGGCAAGTAACTCGTTATTTTCACCAAGATTACCCATTGTCATTAGCGAAGCAAGAAGTGTGGCCAGGGGCAATGCCATGGGCAGAAGCCCAGCCGATGCATACAAAAGAAGTTCCGCTATTACATCCCAGCTCAACCCTTTTCCTACCAGATCATCGATATACTTCCAAAGGAATTGCATTAGTAGCACAAACATAGTAATGAAGAAGGTCATTACAAGTGGCCCTATGTACGATTTCAGAACAAAACGATGAAGTGTTTTCACGAATCAAAGTTTAAGAAAAACAGTACAAAGGTAATGTTTTTCCGTGAAAAGGGTACCGGTGATTTTAGAAGAGTTTAAGCTCCAATTAAGCGTTTGAGCTCACCAATTTGGTAATTCCAGAGCGATATCACCTCGTCAATATCTTCTTCTTCATTAATCTCTTCGGTTACGGTAAGCGATACTTCGCCGGTGAGTTCATCTCTGGTAACTTTGAAAGCAAAATGGCGTTGTGCATCATTTTTATCGGAAATCCAACGAAACCTCACAAACTTATTTTCTTTCTTATCAACTAATTCAGCTTTTTTGGAATCGCCATCCCACATAAAGGTGAAAACATTGCCCGCAAGGTTAACATCATTGGCAAACCATTCCGATAAACCAGAAGGAGTGCTTAAGCGTTTAAAAAGTACTCCTGGTGAGGTGTTGACCTGGTATTCCAGCTCTACCTTACGTTCGTTTCTCCCTGACCCTTTCATAGCTTACAGTGTTACATCTTAATGCAAGATAAATATTTTTGATATATAATGATGTTTGTAAAAATTCTATTTATCAACAGGTTGTGTTAATAACGTCATTTATGGTAAAAAAGTGTTTTTAGGTTTAGGGATTGTTTTTTGAAAACTAAAAAAATGCTATTTTTGCCACGCAAAAGTTTAAGGGTTTTCCCTTCATGGCGAGGTAGCTCAGTAGGTTAGAGCGCATGATTCATAATCATGAGGTCGCCGGTTCAATCCCGGCTCTCGCTACAAAAAAAATCAAAAGGCTACCTGAAAAGGTAGTCTTTTTTGTTTATATGTATTGACAGTTTGGCTTGTAAGTAAAGTATCAGTTTAAACAATTGATAATTATGCGCTTAATGTAAATAATTGGTAAAAATTGTAAATGCTGAATTCAGGTAACATTCCAATGATAATAGAGTAATAAAAAAGAAGGGGAACAGCTAAGTTCCCCTCAATTCATTTTATTATTGTTCTTGAAATTCAGATTGGTCTTTGGTCTTTTTTTGGAGTTTTTTATTCTTTTTGTTTTTCTTCTTTCTATTTTTCAGCCAACTTTTGATTCCTTTATAGAGAAAATATCCAATAGCCGAAAGTAACCAGAGTGGCCAAAGCTTTACCAAAAGTACGGCAAACCAGAGCAACCCGCGCCATCCCCAGTAGAATCCCTCTTTTACCCTTTGCCAGAATCCTGGTAGTTTTTCGGGAATGTACTTGTATTCCAATTTTTGGTACAGGTAAAGCGATACTGTGCTGAGGCTAACCTGATTGTTAATGTACTTCAGCCTTCCTTGTGCCGATTCAATTTCGGTACGGATTTCGGCCAGCTTGTTTTCAATCCTAAGAATATCTTCAATATTCGTTGCCTCTCGTAGATGCCTCCTATATGTCTTTTCAACTTGTAGCTTGTTTTTCAGGCGGGTACTAACGTCGATGTACTCATCGGTAACATCCTGGGTGTAAATGTTTTGGTAGTCAACCCTTTTGGCTATTGCTGCAATATCGCTGAGTAGTAAGTTAAGACTTTTGGCTGGTACCCTGATGGTGATGCTATTGCTTTTTTGAGTTTCGGTTTCCTGAAAGGCCTCGTTGGTGATGTAACCCTTGTACTTTTGAACAATTGAGTCAACCTTTTGCCTTGAATTCAGGTAATCGCTTACTTCAATACTTACATTCGCCGATTTGATAACTTTTGGGTCGATGCCAGGTACAGTGGCGTTATAATCGGGCGAGGCGGATGCTCGGGTACTCACAGCTTCAGGGCTGATTACATCATCAGTGGTCAACAACTCGCTTTCCGATAGCGAGTTATTGTTTTTGTTGGCCTTGTTGCATCCTAATGTTAGCAATGCAAAAATGATGGCAAGAACAAGTATTCCATTTCTCATTTTTTTATTTTTTAGGTTTCACAGCTATTATTTCGGTACCTATCTGAACTTTGTCGCCAGGTCGAATCTTTGCACGTTTACGGGTTTCGGTAATGTCATTTACTTTAACAATTCCCTGCTCAACCATGTCGTGCGCCTGACCACCGGAGTAGGCTATACGACAAACTTTTAGCAATTTATCAAGCTGAATGTATTCGGTATCAATCTCAAACGAAATCATGAATTCAGTCTAAAAAGTTCATAAAGTTCATAANNTAAAGTTCATAAAGTTAAAACAAATTTCATAACGTTTTTTAAAATGCTGACAATTAAAAATATAATTTGTTTTGATAAAATAAAACATGTTTTTTATACCGGACTCAATCATATTTTAACTCAAAATTTTTACCAAGTTAAGAAAAAAATTAATTTTCAGAATTCAATAGCGATCTTTGTATTCAATAAATAGTTTTTTGATGGTGGGCAGTAATCAGGTTGAGCGAATAGCATTGGATATTGGGTTTCATGCTTGTGGCGTGAGCCGGGTTGAACGATTGGGTGCCCTTGAGGGCATCTATTCCAACTGGTTAGGTAACGGATACCATGGAAGTATGAGCTACATGGAGCGAAACTTTGAGCTTCGACTTGATCCTTCAAATCTGGTATCTGGTGCAAAATCGGTTATAAGTGTTCTGCTTTCATATAATACAGGTGATTTGTCAATAAATATTAAGCCACCCCGAATTGCCCGTTATGCAGCAAGAGCAGATTATCATTTTCTGATGAAGCGAATGCTTTGGGAGATGCTGAACCAATTGCGCGAATGCTACGGTAAGGTAAATGGTAGGGCATTTGTCGATTCCGCTCCTGTGTTCGAAAGGGAGTGGGCTGTAAGGGCTGGTTTGGGTTGGATTGGGAAAAACTCAATGCTGATTAACAGGGAGTTGGGTTCGTATATTTTTATCGGCGAGCTTATTGTTGATATTGAAATTGAACCGAACGCCCGAATGGAAAGGAACAGGTGTGGCACCTGCACCCGCTGCATGGATGCCTGTCCAAATAAAGCAATTATTGTCCCTGGCGTAATCGATGCCCGTAAGTGTATATCGTACCTGACCATTGAAAGGAATGAGCCTATTGCTACCGGTGAAGTAGCGAACTTAGATGGTTGGTGTTTTGGCTGCGATATTTGTCAGGAGGTTTGTCCATGGAACAGAAAGGCTAAAAAAGTAGATGGTTTAGCTCAAGGGACTAAAACATTCGAAGGTATTAGCGCAATGCAACTTGCTAACCTTAGTAAGGTTGAATTTACCAATCAGTTTGGTAACACTCCCCTTTCAAGGGCTGGTTATGAAAAAATCAAAAGAACGGTTGAACTTATTACTGGCGGTAAGCCATAAGTTAAACGCAACGGATCAATGCAAAATGCCGATTGCAAATTGAAATTAGAAGGTAGAAATTAGAAATTAGAAGGCAAAAATTAGAAGAAGTTAGAGGAAGTTAGAAGAAGTTATAGGATGATAGAGGAATGTTAGGCATAATGACTTGATGCAAAATGCAGAATGCAAATTGAAAAATAATATTCTACCGCAAAGGCGCCAAGTCGCAAAGAATTAATTTTCAACAATTTATATTTTTTTATTTGTACCTTTGAGTCTTTGCAGTGAAAGAAAGAACAATTTTATTAGAGGAAGTTAAAGGAAGATAGAGGAAGTTAGAGGAAGTTAGATGAATGTTAGGGAAAATTGTTCAATGTTCACCCTGTGAAATCCAACGAATGCTAATATTTCATAGTGAACAGGAATTATTCAAAGGCAAAATTATTTCACAGGGCAAGAAATGCAAATTGAAATTAAAAGGCAGATAGTAGATACGTAGCATGCTACGTATCTACAGCTCCGTGAATATATTTAAATTCCGTATTTTCTGGTAGTTCTTAAAGGGTTAGTACCTGTAATGTTCAGGTTTATAGGGACCTTCAGGTTTTACACCAATGTATTCGGCTTGTTTGGGGGTTATGGTGGTTAGCTTAACGCCAAGCTGATCAAGGTGTAATCGAGCTACTTCCTCATCGAGGTGTTTGGGTAGGCGGTAAACATCAATAGGTAGATTTTTAGTCCAGAGTTCAATTTGGGCAAGGGTTTGGTTGGAAAAGCTGTTGCTCATAACAAAGCTGGGATGCCCGGTGGCGCAGCCAAGGTTAACCAGTCGGCCTTCGGCCAACAAAAAAATGGAGTGTCCGTCGGGAAAAATATACTGATCGACCTGTGGTTTAATATTGATACGTTTTACGTCATTTTGGGCGTTAAGCCTATCCACTTGAATCTCATTATCAAAGTGACCAATGTTGCATACAATGGCTTGATCCTTCATGCGTTGCATGTGTTCAAGGGTGATAACATCGCGGTTGCCAGTGGCGGTTACGTAAATGTTACCCTCCTCAAGAGCATCTTCAACGGTTTTTACTTCAAATCCTTCCATGGCAGCCTGAAGGGCGCAAATGGGATCAATTTCGGTAACAATTACGCGTGCTCCAAAGGAGCGCATGCTATGAGCACTTCCTTTTCCCACATCACCGTAACCGCAAACAACCACCACCTTGCCGGCAATCATAACGTCGGTAGCACGTTTGATGCCATCGGCCAACGATTCACGGCAACCGTAAAGGTTGTCGAATTTACTTTTGGTTACTGAGTCGTTAACATTTATGGCGGGTATCAGCAATTCCTTGCGTTCGAGCATTTGGTATAGACGATGTACGCCGGTGGTGGTTTCCTCGGAAACCCCTTTAAGTTCCTTAACCAAATTGTGCCATTTGTTTGGCTCGTTAATCAGAATATCTTTTAAGAGGGAAATGATAACCTTTTCTTCGTGTGATGAGGGCTCCCTATCGAGGGAGGATTTATCGTTTTCGGCTTTGTATCCCCAGTGAACCAGAAGTGTGGCATCGCCACCGTCGTCAACAATCAGGTTTGGGCCTTTACCTTGGGGGAACGATAGTGCTTGATACGTACACCACCAATACTCCTCAAGGGTTTCACCCTTCCATGCAAAAACAGGAATCCCTGCTGCCGCAATTGCTGCAGCGGCGTGATCCTGGGTTGAGAATATATTGCAACTTGCCCAGCGAACTTGAGCGCCAAGTTCGATAAGGGTTTCAATGAGCACAGCTGTTTGAATGGTCATGTGAAGCGAACCGGTAATGCGGGCATCCTTTAGGGGTTTTTGATGGCCATACTTCCTACGAAGAGCCATTAACCCTGGCATTTCCTTTTCTGCAATGGAAATCTCCTTTCGTCCCCACTCGGCCAGAGCAATATCTTTAACCTTGTAAGGTAAGGTGGCCTGAATCGCTTGTTCCATCAGTATTTACGTTTATTGGTTGTTATTTTTTTAAGGCCTCAAAGTTAGGAATAAATTTTGAAAACTTTCAGTTTTTTGGTCTTTCAGAACTTCAAGGGCATTCTGTTTATCAATAACCAGTTGTTCTTTTAGATGTTCAATGGATGGGAAGCGTTTTTCGTCGCGCAGTCGGCTTATCAGGGCAATTTCAATGCCTGTATGGTAAAGATCTTCTTCGAAATCGAAAATATTAACCTCGATGGTTTGCTTGCTGTTTGTTTCAAGCGTTGGCCTATAGCCAATGTTAAGCATGCCCTTGTAAATGCTACCGTTAACGTTAATAATTACGGCATATACCCCTTCCTTGGGTATGAGTTTAAGGGGATCGTTTGGGCGGATATTGGCCGTGGGGAAACCAATTTTACGTCCTATTTGGTTACCGGTTTGAACAGCTCCGGTAATCAGGTATGGGTAACCCAGCATCTGATTTGCCAGGTTAAGGTTTCCTGAAAGGAGGGCATCGCGGATTTTTGTGGAGCTTACATCAATCCCGTCAACTTTCAAGGAGGGTAGTACTTTAACAGTGAAGTCCATTTCGCCGGAGAGCTTATTTAGCAGGTTAGCGTTACCGGCACCTCCCTTCCCGAAACGGTGGTCAGCACCAACTACAAAATATTTAACCTTGTAGTCGTTAACCAAAATTTTGATGAATTCAGCAGCGTCGAGGTTAAAGAATTCCTTTGAGAATTCCTGAACGATTAAGTAGTCAATTCCCATTTTGGCAATGATTTTAGCCTTTTCGTTTAGGGTGTTCAGGAAACGAAGTTTTTCGGGATCTTTGTGAAGCACCAGGCGAGGGTGAGGCCAGAAGGTTAGTACAGCCGATTCCAAGCCCATAGTAACAGCGCTCTGGCTTACCTCCTGGACAAGCTCACGATGTCCAAGGTGAACGCCATCAAAAAAACCCATGGTAAGGGCCAATTCCTTACTGCGAGTTTGATTTGGTCGCTGAATTATTATCATGTTTCGGTTACGCTTGCTTACGTGCTAATTTGCAAAATTTTATTGTTGCAAATTTATCAAATTTTTTACAGTTCTTTCATCATTGACTAAGAGGTTATGGTTGATGGTTGACGGTTGATGTGATGATGGATGTTCGTTGTTCGTTGTTCGGGAAAATGGTTGATGGTTGAAGGTAAAAGATGGGTTTTGAATCTAAAAACTGTGTCAAATTTTATTTGGTGCAAAGAACGAAAATAGCACACAGATGACACGGATGTAACAGATAATCACGGATAAAATCAGTGTAAATCAGCCTAATCCGTGTTATAAGTGTGCTATTAAATGGTTGATGGTTGATAGTTAATGTGATGATATGATGATGGATAATGGTAATTAGTTGACGGTTAACGTCTAACGCCTAACGTTCCTTTCGCCTATAAACTTTTTAGACTGAACTCATTCATTAAACAACATTCATCAATTTCTTCTAAAAAATTTTCCTTCTACCTTCTAATTTCAACCTTCTCTTATATAACTGGAGCTATATTACCCGATAATGAGGGAATAATAAATGGTGAAAAAAATAGAATTCATGGCTTGGAAAAATCAATCCCCCCAACCCCCTTTTCAAAGGGGGAATAATTCCAGATTCTTTTTTACGAACAACGAACAACAAACAACGAACAACTCTTATATAACTTCCNNCTTCCAGTTATTTTTCTTGGGGCTATATTAGCCGATAATGAGGGACTAATTTCTAATTTCAACCTTCTAATTTCCACCTTCTAATTTTAATTCATACCCTGTTATGGGTGAATTTAAATCCAACGAACCAGGCAGAAATCCATTCGGTGAGGTAATAATGGATTATTTGGGAATATCCTTATGCCACATTCAAATGCTCCGGGTTCAACGGGGATGAACTTTAAGCGGTAAGTAGCTCTTGAGCCTTCAAGGGTGGCAAGTTCAAATTCGTGAACGCGCTTAACCGTTACATGTTGGTTTTCTATTAAATCGGCTACTACCAGTTCAACCCCAACTTCATCGGGAGTAAGTGGACCCAGGTCAAGGACAACCTCGGCTTCGTACTCATTGCCAAGTAGTATTGGCTCGCGGTTCATGTCGAATTGTTTAACCCGAATTACTTCAACTTCGTCCCAGTTACGGGTAATACGTCGTTTCCATGCCGAAATGCGTTTGGCTTCCTCAAAATCGTTTGCAGCAAGTTCATTGAACCTGTAGTAGAGCTTGCTGTAGAAGCGGTTTTGGTAGTCGTTTATCATTCTCAGGGTAGTGAAGTTAGATGCCACCTGGGTCATGGATTTTTTAATGAACGAAATCCATTTTGGTGGGACATCGTCGGCGTTTCGTTCATAGAATGCGGGTACGATTTCATTTTCGAGTATGGTGTAGATGAGTTCTGCATCGAGTTCATCCTGAAACTCTTCTTTGGGGTATGTGGGTTCCATGGGTAGAGCCCATCCGGCATTTTCCCGGTAGCCTTCAACCCACCAGCCATCCAGTACGCTGAAGTGGAGCACACCGTTCATAACGGCTTTTTGCCCGCTGGTACCGGAGGCTTCCATGGGACGGGTTGGGGTGTTCAGCCAAACATCAACACCCTGAACCATCCTACGAGCCAGTTCCATATCGTAGTTTTGCAGGAAGATGATTCGCCCAAGAAACCGGGGTTGTTTCGATATTTCAATTATCATTTTTATCAAATCTTGCCCAGCTTTATCGTTTGGGTGAGCCTTGCCGGCAAAGAAGAATTGGACAGGCCTTTGCGGGTTATTTACCAGTTCAGCCAGCCTATCCTGATCTTTAAATATTAGCAATGCTCTTTTGTAGGTGGCAAACCGTCGGGCAAAGCCGATGGTGAGTATTTTATCGTTTAGTTTTTCTTGAATCTCTATTACATCTCGGGGGCTTTCGAACCTAACCATGTTAGGGTTATTCAGTCTCCTATTTACCAGTTTGACGAGTCGTTTTCTCAGCTTGTTCCGGATGTCCCAAATTCTGCTATCAGGAATATTTTCTATGGCATTCCAGTTGGGGAGTGAGTAGCCTAATTCGGTATTTTCGGGGTTGTTTTCAAGAATTGCTTTCCATTCACGGGCTGTCCATGTAGGGAAATGAACGCCATTGGTAACATAGCTGATATGAAGCTCGTTGGGGAAGTAGCAGGGCCACATGCCAGCAAACATCTTCCGGCTTACCTCGCCATGGAGCCAGCTTACGCCGTTTACTTCCTGCGATAAGTTTATGGCCAGATGACTCATTGAGAAACGTTCAGTTGAATCGCCCGGGGTTATTCGACCTAAATCCATGAATTGTTCCCAGGTTATTTTTAGCCTTTCGGGGTAGTGAGCCATATAGGTACGAACCAATTCCTCGGGGAAAGCATCATGACCAGCGGGGACAGGGGTGTGAGTGGTGAAAAGGCTTGAGGCTCTGACCAGTTCCAGGGCTTCGGGGAACGATAGTTTCTCTTCCATAATGTAGCGGCGTAAACGCTCAAGTCCGATAAATGCGGCATGCCCCTCATTGATGTGGTAAATGTCGGAAACTATTCCCATTTCGTGTAAAGCCCTAATTCCTGCTATTCCGAGAATCATCTCCTGCATAAATCTATTCTCCAGGTCGCCTCCGTAAAGGTGATGGGTAATGGTTCGGTCAAGGGGAGTGTTATCCTCAAAATCAGTATCCAGTAGGTATAGGTCTGTTCTACCTACTTCAACTTTCCATACCCTGGCGTAAACATCGCGACCGGGGAATGCCACCTTTACGGTTATCCATTTCCCGTTTTCGTTTCTTACCGGGGTGGCAATGCTTTGCGTGAAGTTTTGCTGGTCATAAATAGCAACCTGTTGACCCGAGGCCGAAAGATTTTGGGTGAAATACCCGTAGCGGTATAAAAGACCAATGCCAACCATTTCGATATTGCGGTCAGAGGCTTCTTTTAAGTAGTCGCCGGCGAGCACTCCCAAGCCACCGGAGTATAGTCGTAGGGAGCTATGCAGGCCAAATTCCATGCTGAAATAGGCTATTCGGGGTCCTTTACGCTCGTAACGTTTCATCATGTACGAGGTAAATTTCAGGTAAACCGACTGTAACTTTTCGACAAAGGCAGTATCGTTTTCAAGTTCCTGAAAACGAGGTAAGCTTATTTTTTCCAAAAACTGAATGGGGTTATGCTCGCATTGAATCCACAAGTCCTTATCAATCGACTCAAAAATTTCTTTTGAATCGGTATTCCACGACCACCATAAGTTCCGTGCAATCTCATCGAGGGGTTTGAGCTTTTCGGGTAATCGTTTTTGAATGATTAGCCGAACCCAGTTAGGCTGGTATTGCTTAAATTTTCGTTCAATAGTGGGTAAAACTTCCTGCCTTTCGATCTCCATGTACATTTGGGTACGGTCGCTAACAACTTTAAGGGCTTTATCGTATGCCTGAAAGTAGAAATCGATAAAGTTTTCCCACAGGGCTATATGCGAAATCTCTTCGGCGTTAGTGGCAAGGTGTAGCCTTTTGTTGTCGTCAATTTTAATAATGTAATCAATGGTTGAGGCAATTTGCTCAACCACTTCGGGTGCGTTATCGTCGGTGCGATATATGATTTTAATTGCATCTTTTGGCTTGCTGTAGTGTTTGTTTATCCAGTCTCCAAAACCCGAAAGGGTTGTGGTAATGGTTGGAACCTTAAAAGCTAAACTCTCAAGAGGGGTATAGCCCCAGGGTTCGTAGTATGATGGGAAAACGGTAATATCCATACCGATGAGTAAATCGTAGTAAGGTTTGTCAAAAATACCATCATTCCCGTTGAGGTAGCAGGGTACCCAAAAGACTTTGACCTTGTCGGATGAGGCATTGTTAAGTCCCAGCTCCCGGATTCGGTGCAGAATTATTTCAGACTCAGGGTCATTCAGGTAATGGGTAACGTGGGTGTCGTCGAGTATGATGTAGCTATCGGTTTCCTTGGCATCGCGTAGGTTATGGAATACATCCTTTCGAGGCCCGTGGTGGCCTGCCGGGATAAGCAGGAAGGCAAGTATTTCCCTGTCAAGATTGTTTTCGCTGTTTAGCTTTGCCAAAGCTTCAAGAAAAACATCGATACCTTTATTTTTAAATTCGTATCGGCCGCTTATACCAACAACCAGGCTATCCTTTGATACATCGTGCGAGAGCATAGCTTCGGCTACCTCGTAAAACTTTATTCTACCCTCGAGTTTGCGAAGTTGAAATTCCTTATCGGGTTTAGGAACGAAAGAACCGTCGAATCCATTGGGTGTAATTAGGTCGATCTCATTGCCCAGAAAATACTTACATTCCTGAGCGGTAATTTCGCTAACGGTTGTAAAACAGTCCGCTTCCTTTGCTGTAATCAATTCAAGGGAATGTTTGGCAACCACATTGAACTCCTTAGCTTTGTGATCGGGGTTGTACTTATCGATGTTGCTGTAAAGGGGAATATTATTACCAGCAATGCTGCGTCCCAATACCGTTGCGTGTGTGGTAAATACAGTTCCAATTTGTGGCATATTCTGCTTAAGATAGAGAAGTCCCGCTCCCGTCATCCACTCATGGAACTGGGCAACAACCCTATGGCGAAGGCTGAGGTTAAAGTTGGTAAAACTTTCAATCACCTTACCAGCCGCATATCCGAAAAGGGCAGGTTCAATGTAATCCCACTGCCCGGTAATGGAATCGAGCTTAAAGTGTTCCCACAGGAGTTTAAAAATTTCGTCCTTATGCGATATTAACCCGGAGAAGTTGACAAGTATTGCTACGGGTTTGCAGGGGATATTCCATCGGCCTATTTTAACCGAAAGGCCCTCTGATAATGCATGGTTTTTCCATGCTTTAAATAGGTTTACATCTTCAATGAATTCAAGGTTATGTTCGGTATCCTTTATGATATCGGGGCCAATGGTTATGTAGTTATTACTGAGTTCATCCTCCAGCAACGAAGCCTTAGTGGATACAACGGTATGTATTCCTCCTACCTTGTTACAAACTTCCCAGCTAACTTCAAAAAGGTAGTCGGGCTTCAGCAGTTTATCCTTCATGCTTTAAGCTTTTTTGGTGTTATTACCTTTAGTTGTCGATTTTTTTGGTGTTGATTTACTTTTACTCCCATCAGTAGTTTTGGTTTTGCTTGTGGATTTGGTTTTGGTAACCGTTTCTTTGGCTTTAGTGGTTGGCGTTTTTGGCTTACTTGTCTTTATGCCAGACTCATCGGTTATAGTATTCAATTTGGACTTTCCCGCTTTTGCTGAGCTTGATTTAGCTGTTTTTTTGGTTGTTGTTTTAACCGTTTTGGGTTTTGCTGGTACATCCTTAACCGCTTCAGCTTTTAGTTTAGCTTGAAGCTCATTGATTTTTTCCTGATATACTTCAATGAGCTTTATTGCCTCTTCGGGGTCATCGATTTTCTCGGATACAGCAGGAGTTTCAAGTAGCTTACTTTTAAGTCGGATGGTGAAGTCGCTCAACACATTCATAAAGTTTATGAAAGCCTCGTAGGGTGTATCGTAGGGATTGAAGTATTTATGAACATCGCCATCGCTGAACCATTTGGTACACATGTAGTAGAAGTGGTCGCTGGTTTGTAGGTAAAGCCAATCGCGTTTAATATCGGGGTCGTTTACTTTTTCAACCATATCGGCAAGTGAGTAAAGCTCATTGAAGGCGCTATCCTGCAACTCATTACCGAGCCAGGCTGTTAAGTCGCGTTCCTCATCGGCCCAGGAGATGGGGTGAGGCACGTGAAGCAAAGCTACTGGTTGATGCTTTTGCGATGCCTCCGAAGGGGTCAGGAATTCAAAGTTGGTTTTGGCAAATACCATCCGGGGTAATGCACGCATAAAGTCGAAAATACCTGTTTCGGCCCACTGGTGTTCGCCAAAGGTTTCGTAATCCATGAATAGGTTAACAATTTCTTCATTTGGGTTGATGTTGTTGAGCCAGTGTACATATTTTTCGGCGGTAAGAGGCCACTCGCTCCAGTCGCGGTTGGAAAACCTAAAGGCGATATCATCGCTGAGCCTGAAATTCTTAAGAAGCAGTTTGAGTTTGGGGTTAATGGCGTTGGAGTAAACAAAGTTTGAACTTTTCCATCCCAGTATATGTTTTGCTCCCTCGGTGAGCATGGTGTTGAATCCCATATCGGCAACCATTGCCCCAATTTCATCGGAGTAGATAAGCTCAGTATTACGGAAACTTTTGGGTTTATACCCGATGAGTTTTTCAACCTTGTCGATTTGAGCATTAACCTGTCGGGTGAACTCCTCCCTGTTCTTTAAAGCCGAAAGGGAGTGGGAGTATGTTTCGGCCAGGAATTCCACACACCCGGTTTTGGCAAGTTTTTGGAATGACTCCAGCACTTCGGGAGCGTACATCTCAAACTGGTCGAGAGCAGTACCTGAAATGGAGTATGCAATTCTAAACCTTGAGCCATATTCCTTGATTAGGTCGAGCATTAGCTTATTTGTGGGCAGGTAACATTTTTCGGCCACCTTGTGTATTATCGACCGGTTGGCAAATTCATCGAAGTAGTTATGGTTTTTCCCGATATCAAAAAAACGATACCTCCTCAACCTGAAAGGTTGATGAACCTGGAAGTAAAAACAAATGGTTTTCATATTAATTCGTTTTACCTGTTAACTAATTTGTTATAAATATCAATAATTTTAGTTGCTGCTCCATCCCACTTGAGGCTGTTAACCTCTTCGGCTCCATATTTGATAAAGAAGTTAGAAAGGGCTGGGTAGTGTAGCAACCCGTAAATACTATCGGCAAGGGCATCGATATCCCAAAAATCAACCTTAATGGCATATTTCAGAACCTCGGCAACGCCCGATTGCTTGGAAATGATAACCGGAACGCTTGAGCGCATAGCTTCCAGCGGGCTAATGCCAAAAGGTTCTGATACCGAGGGCATCACATATACGTCGGAAAGCAAAAACATTTGGTTTACCTCACCACCTTTAAGAAAACCGGTAAAGTGGAAGCGTGGAGCAATACCAAGCTGGGCTACGCGTCTGATCATACGGTTAAGCATATCGCCACTACCTGCCATTACAAACCTGACGTTTTGGGTACGTTTTAGTACTTTGTTAGCTGCTTCTACAAAGTAGTCGGGGCCTTTCTGAAAGGTTACTCTTCCCAGAAAAGTAACAATTTTCTCATTTACACCACGTTCAAACTCCTGATCGATGTTACCGGTAAAGTGAACCGCATTGTGGACTGTGATTACTTTTTCTTCCGGAATCCCATATCGATTTATTACGATATTACGTGTTAGGTTGCTTACCGCAACAACCATGTCGGCAGCCTCCATGCCCCGGCGTTCAATGTTGTAAACAGCCTGATTGATATTTTCGCCGCTGCGGTCGAACTCGGTGGCATGAACGTGAACAACAAGTGGTTTACCCGATACCATTTTGGCGGCAATGCCTGCGGGGTAGGTAAGCCAGTCGTGGACATGTATTACGTCAAACTTTTCGTGCCAGGCTATTGAGGCTGAGATTATGGCGTATCGGGTTACCTCAGTCATCAGGTTTGGGCCGTATTTCCCGGAGAATTTAAATTTTCTTTTGAATGTGTTGATGTCGTACTCAACGTTTTCGTTTTCGGAATACTCCACTATTTTTCTAAACTCTTCGGGGTCAACATAGGGTACTATGTTGGAGCTGATTTCCAGATATTTAATATGCTCCCAGAACTCCTCAAGGTTTTTTGATGAATGCGATACCTCGATATCTTCGGCGCTAACAAGTCGAACCCTTCGCTGGTCCTCATCGCCATAAGCTTTGGGTACAACAAATATAATTTCGGTCCCCTGTTTGGCGAGTGCCCTGGTAAGACCATAGCAGGCAGTTCCTAACCCGCCAGTAATGTGAGGGGGAAACTCCCATCCGAACATCAAAACTCTCATAATTTATTTATCCTTTCCAGATTTGTAGCTATCAACCAATTTTTGAATCCTAATTATCTCAGCAACGCTCCATGCTTGCGAAATACAGCCATTAGGGCGTTGAGGGGGGTCGCCATCGTACACTTCCGAAACAGTGGAAATGCCGTGAATATTAATATCTTCCTCGAGAGATTCTAAAATGTTTTCGGCAACGCTAACGGCATGGTCGGGGTTAAGGCGGAAATGCGCTTCAACATAAGCTCCCAGTAGCCATGGCCATGCTGTTCCTTGGTGGTAGGCGGAGTCGCGTGTGGGTTGGTCGCCCTCATACCTTCCCTTGTACTGGGGATTGTTAGGCGAAAGAGTTCTTAATCCTTTTGGGGTGTATAGTTCCTTTTCCACAATGGTAAGGATACCTGGCATTTTATCTTCATCAAGGGGAGTGAACGGGAGCGAAAGGGCGAATATCTGGTTAGGCCTGATGTCGGTGTTTGGTCCTTCTTCATCTACATAATCGGCCAAATACCCTTTATCGGGTAACCAGAAAAGGTTGTTAAATGATTCCTTGGTCTTTTGGGCAATAGGCAGCCATTCCTTTACAAAGCGAAAATCCTTATTTTTAGTGGCAAGGTCAATCGTAAACATCATGGCATTGTACCACAATGCATTAATCTCTACGGGATAGCCAATTCTTGGGGTAACGGGTTTGCCGTAAACCACAGCATCCATCCAGGTAAGGGCATAACCTTTTTCACCTGCCCAAACCAGCCCATTGTCGTGCATTTTAATGTTGAATGGTAACCCATCCCTATACCCTTTCAGGATGGTTTTCATTTTCTTGGCGTACTCCATCCAAACTTCCTTGTAATCGTTTGTGTATTTGTAGTATTGCTGAATAGCCCAGAAATACCATAGGGGAGCATCCACCGAGTTGTACGCTTGTGAGGTGGCATTTCCTATGTTTGGGAAAAGGCCATTCTTTAGCTTTGTACTTAGCGAATCGAGGAGAATTTTACACATCTTGGGGTCATCAATCCCGAGCGTTAAGCCTGGGAGGGATATAAACGAGTCGCGCCCCCAGCTACCAAACCATGGGTACCCTGCAATAATATCCCAGTATTTACCTTTATTCACAATGAATTGCCTTGCTGCGTTTTCTAAACACGATTTAAAGCTATTCTTGGGTGGGCGCCGTAAAATCTCATTATTAAACTTTTTTAGCAAAGCTGATGGTGTTTGCTCATTGGTGGCAGCCGAAAATATTACACTTTCACCCTTTTTTATGGAGATTTCGAAATAACCGGGAACAAAAAGGTCTTCGTGCCCTTCGTATCCGCGTTTAAGTTCCTCCATATACTCAATGTTGTAGTACCAATCGGGGCAAGCCACAAACTCATTCTTTTTATTGAGCTGGAGGTGAAGATTAGGGAAGCCAGTGTAAAGTTTGTATTTAACCCCATTAGCGCAGAGCTGATACTTTGTGTTTGCCCACATGTTTGCCTTTGACACAGAATGAACATTTCGGAAGGCAAGGAAAGGTTTAATTCTGAGGTGGGTAGGACTATGGGCATCAACCAGTGTGTAACGGATCATGAATTGCTCCTCGTTATGAACAAATAGTAGCTCTTTTTTAAAGACCACTCCACCAACTTTGTACACCAGTGTAGGCGTTGGTTCGTAGTTAAAATCAATAATGTACTTATGCCCTCGAGGCTCATAAATACCGGGATAACGGTGAATAGCTAAATTGAACGCTTGCCCGTGCTGGATGATTGTTTCATCAACGTTCGAGAGTAGTACATGGTTTTCACCATCGAACTCATCGATTGGTAAAATCATTAAGCCATGGTATTTTCGGGTATTACAAAGAATAATGGAAGTGCTGAAATAACCACCTGCACGGTTTGTACTAAGAATTTCCCTGTTCAACGAGTACTCCAGATTTACCAGTTGTTCTTTGTCAAATGAAAGGTATTTCATGGCTCAATAAATTTAAATTAAACTAATTTTTGTCAAAAAAATCACGGTACAAGTTAGCAAAAAAGATGATTTAAGTCCAATTTTAACTTAGCTTTTTATTAATTTTGTAACTTGATATTTTTAAATTTTTCAGGTATAATTCGTTTGCGATGCCCATATTTTCTCCAAAAAAAAAGTTTAATCCGCATGTTCTTATTTCAATTCTGGTGTTAATGGGTTTTGCCTGTACAACCCGTTTTGGCAAGGTTGAAATTGTTTTAAAAGTACCAAACTGGGCAGGACGTTGGGTTTACTACAGAAATCATGATTCTGAAAATACTTTTTTTGATTCGGTACTGGTCAGTTCCAAAGGGATAGGAACTGTAACTTTTCAAACCACTGAGCCCATAGTTGTAGCATTTACATTAGATAAAAAGAGCTACCCGTTACTGGTAGTTGCCAAACCTGATGAAATTATCAACCTTACCTACAGCAATGGTTGGCAAGTCAACGGTTCGCTGGAAACAGCAAGGGTTATTGAATTTCAGGAGAAAATTGACAAAACTTCGCAATTCTTGAGTGAATTCGAGCAAAAAATTGAGTCTTTAGATAGCTCAAATGTTAGGCTGAAAGATTCCCTTTTGCGGGTTTTTGGGCAGGTAAAGGATTCTTTAAAAGATGTCTTACGGAACGAAGCATTTCTTCTCGCCTCATCTAATCCTTACGATTTATCGTCGGCATTTATTGTAAATGCCCAGCTTAACTCGGAACAACTTTTACCTTATAATAAATATTCCAAACTTTACCATAAGGTAGATAGCTCTTTAGCATCGCTTTATCCTCAAAAACAAATAGTATTAGATTTTAGGAAAACACTCGAATTCCACAGGTTTACCGATAGCATATCACGAATTGAAAATGTGCTTTACCCGGGTATGGTGATACCTACGCTTCAGTTCGAAACCTTTGATGGAAAAAGCATTACCATCCCTGGCATTTGGGCTAAATGGCTGCTCCTTTACTTTTTGGACAAAGAATCTATTGAAAACAGCTCGATTGTTTATGGACTTAAAAACCTTTATTCCAGGTACAAACCTGCCGGTATAGAAATGGTAACCTTTGGGGTAAAAGCCGATTCGTTGGTTTTAGTTCAAAAGGCCATATCCGATTCAATCGGTTGGCCCCAAATTCCTTTAAACGATGAGTTAAGCTTGGGGAAACTTCAACTTTATGGTATTGCCCGTTTACCCGGTAATATCCTTATCGATAGATGGGGTAAGGTGTTGGCAAAAAATGCCCCGCTTCAGGTAATAGCAGAAAAACTTGATTCATTGAGCAGGGTTAGCAAACCAAAACCTGCTATTAAGCCAAAGGCTGATACTGTTCCAGCTAATTCGCCACAATAAAATGCCCGAAGTACGACCGAAAAAGCATTTAGGCCAGCATTTTTTGACCGATAAACGGATAGCCCAACGAATAACCGATAGCCTTTTGGCCAATGGTTGCGATACTGTACTTGAGGTGGGGCCGGGAATGGGCGTGCTCACCTTTGGGCTTTTTGAACGATTCGGCAGCAAGCTAAAAGCAGTTGAGGTCGATGCAGAATCGGTTGGGTACATCAGGCGTAACTTACCCGAGCTAAATCTTATTGAGGCCGATTTCCTTAAAATAGATTTAAGGGGATTGAGTATGGGTAAATTTGCGGTAATAGGTAATTTACCCTACAACATTTCGTCGCAAATATTTTTCCGAATAATTGAGAATCGCGATTTTATACCCGAGGTTGTGGCAATGGTACAACGTGAGGTTGCCCAGCGTATAGCTGAAAAACCGGGTTCCAGAACTTATGGGATACTAAGCGTTCTGTTGCAGGCTTTTTACGACATAGAGTATTTATTCACCGTAAGTGAGGGTTGTTTCACTCCCCCGCCAAAAGTTAAGTCGGCTGTTATCCGCTTAAAAAGGAACAGCACGAAGGATCTGGGGTGTAGCTACGTCATGTTTGAGCGGGTTGTGAAAGCTGCTTTCAATCAGCGTCGGAAAACCCTTAGGAACTCAATCCGTTCAGCTTTTAGTGGAATTGAGCTAAGTGAAACCTATGGCACAAAACGGGCGGAGCAGCTTTCGGTTGCCGATTTTGTTGGTTTAACCCTTGAAATTCAGCGTTTGATACGCTAAGCCTTTGTGTTAATAGCCTCAACAGGACTTAGCCTCGAAGCAATCCATGCAGGTATAAACCCCGATGCTATACCTATTATTGCCGAAATGAGTAATCCCCTGATTATATTTGGCAGCGTTAACGCTACCTTGAAATCCAGGCCGTAGGTTACGGCAAGTGTGCCAATAAAAATAAGTAAAAGGCCAATAACTCCACCCGATACTGCCAGCAGAATGGCTTCGTATAGGAACTGGATAAGTATAAAGTACCGTTTTGCCCCAAGGGCTTTTTGAATACCAATTTGACTTGTCCGCTCCTTTACGGAAACAAACATAATATTGGCTATTCCAAATCCTCCCACAATTATGGAAAAGAATGCAATAAAACCACCCGCAAAGTTAATTGAGGCAAAAATGGAGTCGAGGCTGTCCTTTAGCAGGTCTATCTGGTTAAGCGCAAAATCGTCTTCATCCAATGGTTTAAGCCTGTGGTGTGAACGTAAAATACCTCGCAGCTCGTCAATTAAATTTTCCACATCGGCGTTGTTCTTTGCTTTAACCATTATCCATGGTCCTGAGTTCTTTAAATCGACCATGGTACGGGCAAGGTTAAGCGGAATGATAACCATATCGTCGAGGCTGTTTTCCCCAGTAGCCGATTTACCCTCCTGGGCAAAAACTCCAATTATGGTTACTTTTTGCCCCCCAATTTTCATGGTTTTATCTATTGGATTAACGCCCTGAAAAAGATTTTTTGCAATTTCGTTGCCAATAACTGCGTAGGGCCTACCTGAGTTTATTTCGAACTGGCTAAAGAATCGCCCTTGGCTGAGATCAAATGAGCGTATTTTCTCAAAATCGGTACTTACCCCGTAAATGATAGCATCGGGGATATCGTTACTACCATATTTAAGCTGTTTTTTATATGCAACATTAAAACAGGCAGCATCGGTTAACAGGCTTTTCCTACGAATTTCTTCAAGGTCGCTAAGGTTGGGTTCCGGCCTGTTGAGGTACTTCCACCAGGGGTATTCCTCATTTCCCCCCCAAGGCCATTTTTGAACGTACACAACCTTTTGACCCAGTGTCTGGAGGCTATCGCGAACATTTTTTTCCAGGCTGTCGACCATCGTAAAAACCGATATGATGGCAAAAATGCCAATGGTTATGCCAAAAAGCGATAGAAACGTTCTTAATTTATTTGCTTTTACCGATTGGTAGGCAAACTGCATGCTTTCGCGTGCAAGCTTTATGAGTATTATAAAAGGGCGAATTGTTTTCATTGACGCTAATACAATTTTGTGCTTAGGTTTTATGGATATTCTCAGCAAGTAGTTAGTCCATCAAATATAACCCATTGGTTTACTACTCAACTTCTATCTACTGTTAAATTTTACTACCATTATAGGAATGATTAATATTAGTAAGGTTTAATGCAATGGTATTAATAACAGAACTCCTTACCTTATGTTTGTATATCAGTCTTTTATTAACTTTTATACGTAAACTGGTATTTTCGTAATTTTGTTCAAAAATACGATTTTAAGGTAAATGTAAAATATCTCACCTTTCACAAAATTTCATTAAAATTGTAATTGGATTGTAAATAATGTCCCGAAGGGACTGAAGAGTATAACCCACGACTATTGTCGTGGGCAATAAAACAAAAAACCTTACAAAAGTCCCGAAGGGACGACACAAATTCATAACCTGATGGCATACACAAAGCTCGCATATCATATCGTATATGGCACAAAGAGAAGAGAGAAATTAATCACACCAGAACTGGCGCTCCGGCTTTATAAATACACGGGAGGTATAATATCCAAATTAAAAGGTATTCCAGTTGAAATCAATGGTATGCAGGAACACATTCACATTCTCACCTATATTCCACCTACCATTGCATTGTCTGATTTTTTGAGGATA
>DFYV01000124.1:0-16698 GCA_002383425.1 Bacteroidales bacterium UBA4073
ATTACGAATTACGCTTTTTTACCTTTTACTTTTACCTTGATTTTTTACCTTTAACTTTTAACTCGTTTTGTTCGTTGTTCGGGAAAATGGTTGATGGTTGATGGTTGATGGTTGATAGTAAAAAGAAGTTTTGAATCTGGAATCTGGAATCTGAAACTTTGAACCTTGAACCTCGAACCTTGAACCTTGAACCTTGAACCTTTTTACTTGTAACTTTAAAGTATTAACCAAAGGGTAACTCAAATCCTGAATCCCATAATTAGAATATCATCAACCTGTTTTTCGTTTCCCTTAAATTCCTCAAATTTTTCTTTGAGAATATCATGCTGGTTGTTAAGAGGCAGATGATGGATTTCGAGCAGTAACCGTTTCAGGTTAACCATCATGAACTTGGTGTTATTTGGTCCACCAAACTGGTCGGAGTAACCATCGGAAAGCAGGTAGTACATATCGTTTTCTAAAATTTCAAAAGTATGGTTTGTAAAAGCACGTTCTTCGACAATATGGAAACCAATGGGCATTTTATCGCCTTTTATTTCGTATAGGTTAATCCCATCTGAAACAGTAGGGGTTAATTGTTGCAGTGGGGCTTTCATTGTCGAATTCCTGATAATAAGAAGAGGGAAGTACGCTCCGGCATAGTGAGCCACCATGGTTTTGGGGTCAACCACAAGAATACCCATATCCATGCCATCGTGCGATTCAGAATCTAAATTGCACTGGTTGAGCGAGGCAATAACCAGCTGACGTAAACGGAAAAGAATATCGGCAGCATTAGCAAAATGTTGGGTTGAAGTAAGCTCTTTTAGCAGGGTAATGCCCAGCATGCTCATAAAAGCTCCAGGGACGCCATGTCCGGTACAATCGGCAGCAGCAATGGCTATACGGCCATCAATTAGCTGTGTTACCCAAAAAAAGTCGCCGCTAACAATGTTCTTAGGTCGGTAAAACACAAAGTGTTCGCGCAGTAATGCCGAAATCTGTTGATCGCGCGGGAGCACTGCTGCCTGAATACGACTGGCATACTTTATGCTATCGGTTATTTGTTTTTGTTGTTCTGCAATCTGATCACGCTGACGCTCAGCCAGGTCGCGTTGGGCTTCAATCTCCTGTTTCTGGTTTTCTATCTCATTTTTCTGCCTTAAAATTTCGGCATTTTGTAGTACAAGGATTTGGTTGGTTTTCTTTTTTTCGCGGTAAAACCTAAACACCACTACAGCAAGGGCAAGGCTTAGTACCAATGCAATGGATATAAGCATTGTGGCCATTCGTTGCCGTTCGAGTTTGGCTTGCTGCATGGCCTCACGTTGCCGGGTAATAAGCACCTGTTCCCGCTCACGTTTTTCAAAATCGTACTGCATTTCCAGCTTGGCAATTTGACTGGCATTCACGCTATCCTTAAGGGCAGAGTAACTGGCAAAGTACTGGTATGCTTTCATGTAGTTTCCTTTTTGCCTTTCGGCATTCGAAAGGCTAAGGTAAATGTCGCGCAGTTCGGTGGTAATTTTTTGCCTCTTAGCATCGCTTAGCGCTGCATGAAGCAATCCTATTCCTTTGGCTTGATTCCCTTTTTGGAGTTCAAGTTCGCCTAAGTACCGGTTAAGTTTTGCCATATCGATACTATCGTTTACCTGCTGCTTCAACGTAAGGGAAAGGTTGAGATAGTGCTCCGATTTTTCAAAGAGTTTTTTGTCAAAGTAGATAATTCCTTTTAGCAGGTAGTTTGCGGCTTGGGCATGTATGTTGCGGGTGCGTGAGTTCTCTTCGATAATTTTATCCAGTAAATCCAGGGCTTTATCGTGCATCCCGGTGTGGTAGTAAATATTTGCCAGTTCGGTTTGTGCCAGGGTGATTCCCGTTTGGTTGCCTAACCTGTGGTAGTGGTTCAAGGCATTTTCCGCATACTGCAGGGCCCTTTCGTTTATTTCCAAACGGCTAAATAGGCGCGAAATGCTTAACGATGTCCAGGCTATTCCTTCGGTCTCGCCCGATTGCTCAAATATCTCTAAGGCATCGAGCATGTATTGCAACGCTATGGAAAAGTTGCCGGTTATGGAAAATACTGTCCCAATGTTCACCAGAGTGCGTGCGATTTCTACCTTACTACCAGTTTTATAGTTCAGGTCCAGTGCCTTTTTATACTCATCAATGGCTTGGTTGTAGTAGCTTTTTAGCTGGTAAACATTTCCAATGCGGTTGTGGAGTAATGCCTGCAGCTGAAGGTTGTTCGATAGCTCTGCAAGATTAAGCGATTTATTGAAGTGCTCAAGGGCCAACTCAAAATCGTTGCGGTTATAGTACGCATAGCCTAAGCTGAAGTAAACTCTTGCTGCTGTCTCAGGTTGATTTTTGACATCAACCCGGGCAAGAGCTTGCCTGGCAAAGTTTACTGCGGAATCGGGGTTTATTGTTCGGTAGTAATCCGATTGCTTTAACAGGCTATCGACCGATTGGGTATGCGCATCGAAGCAAATACCCACCGATAAGAGCAGGATTAAGATGATGAGCTTATAGTGATGAATTGATTTCATAGCATTGAGCAATTCTATTCGTCGTAATATACCAAAAAATATTATACTGAAAATAAATTTTACGGGAATTGCTAATATGAATTTAAAAAAGTTGCTTTGTGCTAAAACAATTTCGTATTTTTAGCCTTTGTAAACCTAACGTTTTGGTTAGTAAAAGTATAATCCCCTATAAAAAAATTGAGTAAATGAAAATAGGAAAATTCAATTTAAATGTAAGCAGCGTTAGAATGCGAATAGGAGCAAAGCTTCTGCTTTGGGTTTTAGCCACCACGGCTGCCGTTATGCTTGTTATTGGTTTTTTCATCAGCATCAGGGTAAATAGTATGGCTCGCGATAATGCCCTTAAAATTGCCCAGGCCGAAGCCCAAAAATCAGCATACCGCTTAAAGTCAGAGCTCGATATGGATATGGGATTCTCCAGAGCGTTGGCAAACGCCCTCAACATATACCCATTGTTCGACACCGTAACCCTCGATTCAATATTTATTAATATTCTTAGAAATCAGGTTGTCAATAATCCTCGATACCTTACAATATGGTTTTCTGTTGAGTACTTTGCTTTTCGCCCGGGTTACACAAAAGATTATGGACGCCGATCGGTTTCTGCTTACCTGAATGGAGGGCAGGTGGGTATCGATATCGAGCATAAAAACGTTACAGGCGATATTGTAACAAGCGAGTATTACGAATCTAAAACCTGTAATTGTGAGATGCTCATCGATCCCTATACATTTCAGTATGGAGGCAAAGAGGTGCTGGCAACCAGCCTTAGCGTGCCCATTCGGGTTGGGGATAGGTTTGCAGGATTGGGAGGGGTTGATATATCCCTGGAAAAATTTCAGGCAGATATTGAAAAGATTAAACCCTACCCCGGAACAAATGTAAGCCTGATTGCCGGCGATGGCCGTATAATTGCCGATTCCAACCCTGAAAATGCCAGGGAGTTTTTTGCAAATATTTACCCTGAACTGGAGAATAGGTTTGCCATTACCCAAAAAGTAAGGGATAAACAAAACCTGGCATTTTTTTCCGACAGCAATGGTGAGGAATACCTGAACATTCTAACCCTGATACAGCCAGGCGAATCGCCCAATGCCTGGGGACTCATACTTTCCATACCCATGTCGGTGATTATCAGCGATGCCCGCCAATCGGTGCTATTAACCATCATGGTTTTCATTCTGGGTATTATACTTCAGGCAATTGCCATTTGGTACATAGCGGTTAAGATTTCGAAACCCATAAAACGTACAACAGCGCTGTTAAACAGTATATCCGAAGGCGATATCGATGTAAATAAAAAGATATACATCCATACAGGCGATGAGCTGGAGGATATGTCGAAGTCGGCCAACAAGCTGATTGATGGTTTAAACTACACCGAAAAATTTGCCAGAGAAATTGGTGAGGGCAAGCTCGATGCCGATTTCCAGCTGCTTAGCAGTAACGATAAGCTGGGAAAGGCCCTTATTGAGATGCAGCGCAGCCTAATCAAAGCCCGTGAGCAAGAAGAAAAACGCAAGGAAGAAGAAAAGCAGCAGATATGGGCAACCGAAGGGATGGCATTGTTTGGCGAGGTGCTTCGACAGCACAACGATAATATATCGGAGCTTTCCTACCTTATCGTAAAAAATCTTGTGAACTATACCGGTTCAATTCAGGGCGGTGTGTATATTGTTAACGAGAACGACCCTGCTAACCCGGTTCTCGAAATGACAGCCTGCTATGCCTATAATCGTCGTAAGCTCATGGAGAAAACCATTTTACCCAACGAGGGATTGGTTGGACGATGCTACGTGGAAAAGAAAACTATTTTCATGGTCGATATTCCCCCCGATTACATTAAGATAACATCAGGGCTGGGCGAGGAAAATCCCCGGTGCATTCTTATTGTTCCGCTCATTAGCAACGATACCATTCAGGGGGTAATTGAACTGGCTACCTTTACGCCGTACAAGCAGTACCAGATTGATTTCATAGAAAAACTTGCTGCAAGCATAGCCTCTACCCTGGCAAGTGTGAAGATTAACATGCGAACCGCACAGCTGCTTACACAAACCCAGCAGCAAGCCGAGGAGATGCGTGCCCAGGAGGAGGAGATGCGCCAGAACATGGAAGAGTTGCATGCTACCCAGGAGGAAATGGACAGAAAGCGGCACGAGCAGGAAACCATTCAGGCTCAGCTACGCGAAGATAAAACCATACTCGAGAGCCTGCTGCTCAACTCAAGTGACCTGGTCTTCCAGAAAGATTCCAACGGGCTGTACCGTCGCATTAGCCATTCAATGGCCCAACTACTGGGAATATCCTCAATGGATGAAGCTATTGGCTTAAGCGAGTTCGACCTATGGCCTGAGGATACTGCACGTAAGCTAAGGGACTTGACCGACGAGGTTACCCGTACGAAAAGTCCTATAACTGACCGTAACGTAACCCTCACCCTTGCCGATGGAACAGTGTTTAAGGGAACTATAAGTCTATACCCGTTAACCAGCGATAACGATAACCTTATTGGGGTACTGGGAATAATCCGACAGCAGTAGTCAAATAGCCAAAAGTACTTTTACCAACAACCCTTCGTCATGCTGTGTGGCCATTGGTGGGATTGTTTATTGACAGAGAATGGATTTTGTCGATGGTTGATGAAAATCGTTTCATTCATTACTTGTAGTTTGGCGATCGTAGTGGGAGAAATATTGATGAGTACCCGCTATCGCGGATTTGTAATCCGTGCGGATATTTCAATCAAGCATAGAAGGTATTTGTCACGGACTATAAGTCCGCGCCATCAATGGGATTACCTTTTTAGCTCCGCGCGGCACTACGCAGACATGGAAAGCCTACTGGATGTTATTACAATTGATTCTCGGTTGATAACGTACAGTTAGTTTGGTATAAGAATTGTTAATGTTACCGCACGGATTGCAAATCCGCGCGAGCAGGAGATTAAGTATGGATAAGATTAATATCATAAGTAGGTTTTTAAAAGAGAATGTTCCTGTTTATTTTAGCAATAATCTGCTATTCGTAAAAGAGGAGACCGAAAAAGGACTAAATATATGTTTTATTACAAAAAAAAGAACAAGGAGAATTTGTTTTCGGTTCATAGAAAAAAAAGTAACAGGAGAAGAAATAAATCTATTTCTAATTAACATTCAAAAATTTCCATTTAAAACGGCTAATGACTCAATGTTTTTGGACGAATATCTAAAAAAAATGAAAGTAATTAATGAAGAAAACTTTTCATTGAATAATTTTAATGGTGAATTTGAAAACCGACTAAAGAGTTTTTTCCAATACTTACATGAAATTATAGATAATTATGCTGCGGATGTTTTATTTGGAGATAAATGGGAAAATATGCCAATAAATTGGGATCCTTATAAATAAAAAAAGCTCTTAAATATAAAGAATGGAGCACAATAAAAACCTGGTTTGAATGAAATATAGAGATCTAACAGAAATTTCAGAAACATCAATTTTTCAGGATTTTGTAAAATATTTTAATCTTGATTATATTTTAAAGGAAGGGGTGATATACACTAAAAATAAATGCCTTCTGTTAATGATTTATGGTTTTTATACGGAAAGCATTATATATATTGATTTTTACGATATAAAATCAAAGACCATATCTAATATTGAAAGGTTAATTTCGGAAAATGATGATGAAGCATTGTTAAAAACATATGAACGCTATAAACAAAAACATATAAAACCAATCATTCAAAATAACTTAACCCCAACTACCCTTTTTGCCGAACAATATTTTTTGATATATATAGAAATAATGACAAAATTCCTTAAAGATATAATGTCTTGTGATTTAATTAAGTACAGAAAATATTTTGAACCAGTCTCTCCAATACGCCAACAAGAATTTGAAAAGATACTGAAAGAGTTTTAGATATAAAGCCTGGCACTTAGGCCACCCCCGCTACCGCACGAGTCCTCTCGTGTGGTTGTCACGTTACCAGGCGTAGAGGTACCCGATACCACCATTGGACGGTTACAGAATGGCCTAAACATAATATACTCCCAGTCCGTGGTGAGCTGGAATGTGCAACCCCTATACGGTTTTACGGGGGTAGAGCTGGGCGACAACGGCTTGGACTGGGCCGATAAGGAGATGCTCAGCGCCTACAACAAGGAGATGAACAGTGTTATTAAGGCATTTAAAGATTGGAAAAAAGATGCCGATAAGGATGCCTACTACCTGTTTGTGGTACCAAAGTTCTCCGAGAGTGCTTTGGAAGGATTTATGCCGCTTGGCTACAGCTACGGTTTTGTAACGAAGGACCAGCTCGATGCCCGAACTGTTGCCCACTGCCTGTCCCGCATAGCGGGAAGTTGGGCCATGTTCGTGAAGCTGCACTTTTGCAAGATGCAGGCGCAGCAAAAGTCCAAGCTGAACAATCCCGCCTACGGCGGGAGAGCTTTTGCCCTAAGGCATACCTTCCCCGAGGCGCCTCAAGGCAAAACCGACAACCTGATGGACTACACACCCGACAAAAATGCCCTGCTAAAGGCGCAGTGGGACCTGATCCACAACCCCGAGAATGTGCAGTTCGCCTGGACGGAGGATATGGAGGAGGGGGCGATGAAAGAGTTAAAAGGAACATACACAATTTATGTAGGTGACAGCATTATGACAGAGAAAAAGGTTTTCATCAATACCAATAAAACTGAAAAAATATATGTCAAATACGAACCTGCTGCTGGGGATACTGGAACTTATATAAATGTAAAATTGATTTACAGGCCGGTATGGAGCAAGAATGATATTTCATGGCCAGGCACCACTTGGGGCAAAATAAATGTGAACACCAAAACATATTTCGGGTTGGATTCCTTGCCTGAAGGCAGGTATATGGTACTGTTAAAGAACAAGGACGAGAAGGTTGATACACTCAACTTTTATCTCAGGCCTAAAAAGTATGATTTTGCATGTTCTGTTTGTGGAAGAAATCTCGTTTTAACTGGTGATGAGTTAAAGCAAATTTTCCCAAACAGCGAAAAAATTAATAATCCTGATGTTATTAATGCGTTTAATAGTGCATTTAGAAAATCTGGATTTAAAACCTGTAACCATTTTGCACACTTCCTTGCACAAATTAAGACCGAAAGTGCAGGATTAACAACTACAACAGAAGGGTCTTATTATTATTTACACAGGATGTTAGAAGTGTTCAGTGGAAATAATGGAACAAAATTCTGGTATAATCAATCCTTTTTAGACGACAAAACTTATTTGAGATTTACCGCCATTCGTGTATATGAAAAGATGGACTCTGCAAAGTTTGATTATAGTGTAGATTCGATGGATTTTGAAACTTTTACACATAAGTCAACCGGTTCCAGTATTATTGTTCCAAAAGATTACCCATCTCACAGTGGTCACACGACAGCATTCAATGGTCATAAATTAACAAAAGGTAAAGGATACTACAAGGCTGTAACATTATCATTTCAACAAAAAGAAGATAATGGTAAAAGGTTACTCAATGCCGCATACTCAGGCATGAATGAAAATTCAAGCGATACAACAATGGCAAATGCTGAAGGTTATAAATATCGGGGACGTGGTTTTGTGCAAGTTACCGGAAAAACAAATTATCTGAATGCACAAAACACTTGTAGCAGCAAATTCCAATTGAATTATGATTTTGTAAATAACCCTGATTTAATGAAAAATGACACTATAGCAGTATGGGCTTCATTTGCATGGTTTATCAAGAATATTCAAATTTCTGATTTAGATACAGAAAATCCTGATATAATTACATATAAGGTTAATGCTGCGGGATTGGAAAAGGAGAGCCGCAGAAATAATTACAATGCTATCCGCCAAAGTATTTTCAAATGTAATAAACCATAACCATGAGAAACAGAATAGTTCTTTTATTGGTATTACTTTTATTGAAGTTCAATTTATTGTTTTCCCAAAATATAGATACGGGTTGTAACCGGACTGTAAATTTTAAAGAATACTCATCTCTTTTGCCGGAAGGTTTTTGTATGCCTGAAGGATATTGGGCTGTAGATATATATGAAGCAGATGTTAATAAAGATGAGAAGCAGGACAGGATAATAAAATATTACAAGAAAAATTGGAACTGTGGCGATACAATTTTTTTGAGTGTATATTTTTCGAAAAATGACTCTACATATAAATTCATTAAAACTTTTTCAAATCTATATACTCCTTTAATAAGGGAGTCTATGGATATACCATGGATATTAGAAAATTGTGTTATGCCTGATAGTGTTGCAAGATATGCTTGGCAAAACAGCATGTGGTTGCTATTTGAGAATGGGTTTATTATTGTTCCATTTGCGGTAGATTTATGGACCGGGTATGATTTTTATTTTGAATACGATAAGGTAAGAAAAAACTGGTATCTCACCAAGCAACAGGAATGGTTTATTCCTGATGGAGAATATGAAAGAAAATATGCACCTGACAGTAAAATCGATAAAGTAGAAAACGGGATATGTATAGATGATTTCAGGATAAAGGATTATCTACGGCCGTGGTGAAACCCCCAGTTGAGCCGAGGCTGTAAATAGATAAAGATTGGGTTGGGCGTAGGTTAGCGAAGCGTACCTGCCTCCAGCTATTCTTTCAGGCTACGCCTGAGTTGTTGGTTGTTTTATGTTCAGCTGAGGCTGTAAATAGCAATAAACGTAGCGTATCCGGCAGCGGAGAAAAATTTTGTATATTTACCTCAAGGCACAACCGACAACCTGATGGATTACACACCCGACAAAAATGCCCTGCTAAAGGCGCAGTGGGACCTGATCCACAACCCCGAGAATGTGCAGTTCGCCTGGACGGAGGATATGGAGGAGGGGGCGATGATGGATTTTAATATGTCAGCCAAAAGCGCATTAGAGATTGTTAATAATATTAGGGCGGCAAATATCAAAAAAGTTAATCGTCTTAATATGCTTGACTATGTTGTTTCAAGGGGTTATTATATTAATACATTCAAAATTGGTAGTATTACATTTAATAATTTTAATATTCAAGTTTTCGGTTCGGGTAAACTGTTAGATAGTACATTAAATGAGACTTTTGATATTAAACCAAGTGTTATTTCAAAAACGAATGAGTCAAGTTTAGGGGAAACTTCAGGAAACTTTATAAAATACACTTTCCATGCCTTTAAAGAAACCCCTGATGTACCATTGTCAGAACAATTATCAGAAACTTCTTTACTGGAAATTACTATTAATGAAACAGATTCTTGGGCATTTGAGCATTACTTGTTTAATTTAACACCGAAGATTACTATCAAAACAACAAACATAGAGACCGACAGTCTTTATACTTTAAGTTCATTCAATATTGATAATGGAAAAATTACAGGATATATGATAGAAAGGCCTGCAGGTACACCAGAGGAAGAAAGGACTGAGGGTAGTCTGAAAAGAATTCCTTCGGGTTTATACGAAATTTGTTTTCCATATGGTATTTGCAGACCCGCTACTACAAGAGCCAATAGGCTTAACGAACTTTGGGTAAAAACTTATGGGAAATATGACCAATATGGAGGAAATATTACTAGAGATTTAATATTAATCCACATTGGCAATGTAGTATGGGATACTGAGGGCTGTATATTACCTGGAAGTAGGCATGAGAAATTTACTTTAGTTAAAGATCATAGTGTTGATAAAACTGGAGAGGTTTATACAAAGGGAACAGTTTTGGAAAAAGTTACAGGTTCAACCGGTTTATTGAATAATAAAATTGTTGGCTACTTGAAAGGTAAAATAAACATTTTAAAATCATTAGGGATTGAGAAAAGCGATTCAGCATATTTGGAAATAGAAATAGAATTAAACCGATAAATTATGAAGTTGTTGTATTCATTAGTTGTAATTATACTTTCAACAAATCTTATAATTGGTCAAAACAACCGTTATAAAGGTATTGTAAACGATGTAAGTATAATGAATCCATATTGGTCAAACTATAAAGAATCGATAAGGGTTATGCATCAAGAGGCTATAGATAAATCAATTGAAAGGGGAATTGATAACTATACACTTATTGAATATTGTTTTGCATTAAATCATTTATTATCAAAAATAGAAACAAGTCCTGAAGCTCAAGAAGCATGGTTATTTTATATGGACAGTTTACTGCTGTTTTGTCAACAAGGGGATGTTCGTTCAGGTATAGTTCCTCTGGAAGCACAAGTATTTATTGCCACGTTAAAGCGAAACGAACAAGGGTTAAGAAATAGCTATCCAAATGCCTATGATTTTTTAATTCAAAACACCCCAACCATGAGTGAATATGGTTATAAACCATCGGAATATGAATCTTTATTGCAAGAAAAAGGTTTTAGTGAGATAAAAGGTGAAGGTATAGTGTTTGATTTATTGTTAGTGGAAGATGTTTACTTATTAAACATTATAGAAAATAATCCAAATTTAAAAAAGAGATTTATAACTTGGCTCACTTACGAAGTGCCTGACCCTTCTTTCGCTTTTGAGTATTCTGATGATAGAGCAGCCGAAATTCTTCGTCGGAAACGCTTGTATTTATATAATATTTTTAATAAACAAGAAAGTGAGCTGGCAAAATATACCGCTGAGCAATTATTAAAGATTCAAGTTGTAAGACCTTGGCCAGTTCCTCAGGATTCACCATTGCGCATAATAAATGGCGAATGGCAGGGGGCTTTTGGGGATAATAAAGAAATATATTTTTTAAATGGCTATTCCAATGTAAACAATGACTCCAATAAAGTTACAGGAGAAAGTAAATTTGTTGGACAACCTGACAGTAAGTATGTTCCTATGGTTGGTAACTACAAAGACAAAGGGTCATACTTTGAGATTGAAATGATTGAACAACCAGATACGGCGCAATGGAATGGCGTTTTTAAATATAAGATAGATAAAGAAACCAGAGTATTAAAAGGGACTTGGGAATCCAATAATGGAAAATTGAAACGTGAATTTGAACTTAAGAAAGTGTCGGAAGACGAATGGTAAGTTTCCCACGCAGACCCCGCTACCGCACGAGTCCTCTCGTGTGGTTGTCCCGCTACCGGGCGTAGAGGTACCCGATACCACCATTGGGCGGGTACAGAATGGCCTAAACATAATATACTCCCAGTCCGTGGTGAGCTGGAATGTGCAACCCCTATACGGTTTTACGGGGGTAGAGCTGGGCGACAACGGGTTGGACTGGGCCGATAAGGAGATGCTCAGCGCCTACAACAAGGAGATGAACAGTGTTATTAAGGCATTTAAAGATTGGAAAAAAGATGCCGATAAGGATGCCTACTACCTCTTTGTAGTTCCCAGCTTCTCCGAGAGCAAGGTGGAGGGGCTTTATGTTAGCTGAGTCTAAGGTTTTGCGAAGCAAAACCTTTAGCCGAAGTAATCCCGCCAACGGCGGGGCCGCTTGGCTACAGCTACGGTTTTGTAACGAAAGAGCAGCTCGATGCCCACACCGTTGCCCACGAGTTTGGCCACGTTCGTGAAGCTGCACTTTTACTAGCTGCAGGGGCAGCAAAAGTGCAAGCTGAACAATCCCGCCTACGGCGGGAGAGCTTTTGCCCTCCGCCATACCTTTAGTGAGAAAAATCTTGTATCTTTGCCTCAAGGCAAAACCGACAACCTGATGGACTACACACCCGACAAAAATGCCCTGCTAAAGGCGCAGTGGGATTTAATCCACAACCCCGAGAATGTGCAGTTCGCCTGGACGGAGGATATGGAGGAGGGGGCGATGGTTAACATATTCTCATTGATTGACGATATTAGAAAAGCGAACAGTAACGAGGAAAGAATTTTAACAGTAACACAGGATAAATGCCCTTCAGGACATTACAAAAATGTTAAGTTAGGCGAAAATAGGATATCTTTGTCTCTGCAAAAATCATTTCGCTGTAATGAAACAGACACCCCTCTCAAAGTTTATGTATCTCTCCATTGTCGCGGCAATCGTCACCATCCTGCTTAAATTTTATGCTTACTATGTTACAGGATCGATGGGATTTATGTCCGATGCGCTGGAGTCGTTTGTGAACCTGTTCGCTGCTGTATTTGGACTGGTCATGCTCCATATTTCCCAAAGGCCAGCCGATGAAGATCATGAGTATGGGCATGGCAAAGCGGAATACTTTTCCAGTGCTACGGAAGGGGCACTCATTCTGATCGCTGCTTTCGGCATCATCTGGTCTGCCATACCCCGTATCATTGAACCCAAACCCCTTGAGAACATTAACACAGGCTTGTTGTTCTCACTGCTGGCATCGGCAGTAAACCTGTTGGTGGGGTTTATCCTGATCAACAACGGGAAAAAGAAAAAGTCTCTGCTGGTGGAGNNGGCATCGTGATTGTGAAATTTACCGGGTGGTTGATCATCGACCCTGTCATCGCCATCCTGGTGGCACTCAACATTATATATACCGGATACAAGCTGATAAGCCGCTCTGCCAGCGGCCTGATGGATGCCGTTATCCCCGAGGAAGATACGCGGAAGATTATGGCGTATCTCGATTCTTTGAAAGAACAGGGGATTGACTATCATTCATTGATGACCCGCATGTCGGGACAGCGTAAGTTTATTTCGCTACATCTGCTGGTCCCGGGTGAATGGAGCGTGAAACAGGGACATGACATGGCCGATCAGGTGGAAGAGACCATTATTGGCCTGTTTGATGAGCCAGTAACTGTCTCCACCCATATTGAGCCGGTGGGGGATCCCTCCTCGATGAAGGATATTGGCATTGTCCGCCGAAAGATTGATATGGAGTGATTTACTCCTGTTCGCGCACGTTTTCTTCAGACGCGTGCGTTTTTTTACCCCTGTTCGGCCGAAGTAGTAACTAAAAAATACATTGTGTTGGGCGTAGGTTAGCGAAGCGTACCTGCGTCCAGCTATTCTTTCAGGCTGATGCTGAGGTTATTTTGTTGTTTTATGTTGAGTTGAGGCTGTAAAAAGCAGTAAACTAAGCGTGTTCGGCGGTGGCTGCCGATATAACGCGTTGGATTACAAATGTGTGCAAGCGATGGATTTTAAGCAGTCAGAAATCTTCGACTTACTACCTGGTAAAGTTGTCTCCGTCGTATGCCCATTTCACGTAAACTGCGCCCCATGTGAAACCCGCCCCAAAGGTGGCAATGATGATGTTATCGCCCTTGCGAAGTTTCGATTCCCACTCCCAGAGGCATAGTGGTATAGTTGCGCTGGTGGTGTTACCGTAGCGCTGTATGTTAATCATAACCTGATCCTTGCGAATGCCCATACGGTTAGCAGTAGCCTCAATAATACGCATGTTGGCCTGGTGGGGTACCAGCCAGGCGAGGTTTTCGGGTTTGATGTTATTGCGTTCCATCATCTCAACCGAAACATCGGCCATGTTCGATACTGCGGCTTTAAACACCGGTTGGCCTTCCTGGTAAATGAAGTGCTGGCGTTTAGCAACCGTTTCGAATGATGCGGGATAGCAAGAGCCTCCTGCCACCTGGTGCAGATGTTTACGTCCCGATCCATCCACCTGCATTTTGGAATCCAAAATGCCAAGTCCTTCGTAATTAGGTTCAAGCAGAACAGCACCTGCTCCATCGCCAAAGATGGGGCAGGTAGTGCGATCGGTGTAGTCGGTGATTGATGACATCTTATCAGCACCCACTACCACCACCTTTGCATGGGAGCCTGATTCCACGAACTTAGATGCCGATACCAAAGCATACAGAAAGCTTGAGCAGCCAGCATTAATGTCGTAGCTAAAAGCATTTTTTATACCGCATTTATCGCTGATAATGTTTGCGGTGGCGGGGAATTGCATATCGGGGGTAACTACGCCGCAAATGAGCATATCCACCTCATTGGGGTGGGTGTTGGTTTTACGGAGCAGTTCATTTACGGCGTGTATGGCCATATCGGAGGTTCCTAGACCCTCGCCCTTAAGAATTCTACGCTCTTTTATACCAATTCGGGTCATTATCCATTCATCGGTGGTATCGACCATACGGCTTAGCTCATCGTTGGTAAGGATATATTCAGGGACATACCCACCAACACCGGTAATTGCGGCTGTAATTTTTCCCATAGTTACATAAATGCTTGTTTAAGTCTATCGCAAAGGCCTGAAACTATAACCTCGCGGGTTTGTTTTATCATGTTCATAATAGCCACAGGGCTCGATGCCCCATGGGCAACTATAACGGGTTTATTTACACCAAGAACGGGGGTTCCGCCATAGTTCTCGGAGTTGAATCGTTCAATGGATTTGTTTTCGGGGCTATATTTTTTAAGTAGATGGTAGAAAGTTTCGGCTTCCTTAATGACCACGTTACCCACAAAACCATCGCAAATTACTACATCGGTTTTTTTGTCATGAAAAAGGTGATGCCCTTCAATATTGCCCACAAAGTTGAAATCGGTTGAATCCTTCATCAACTCAAAGGCACTTTTAGTGACCAGATTACCCTTTTCCTCTTCCTCGCCAATGTTGAGAAGGGCGACTCTGGGATTTTCAATGCCAAGCACCTGTTGGGCGTATATGGAGCCTAGTTTGCCGTACTGGTAAAGCACGTCGGGTCGGCAATCGGGATTCAGTCCCACATCAAGGATTAAGTTGAGCTTGTTGTCGGATACCGGTATGAAACCAGCAATGCCGGGACGAATAACACCAGGGATTTGTTTAATTGCCATGAAAGCGCCCACCATCATGGCCCCTGTGTTGCCGGCACTGGCAAAGCCGTCAATTTGGCTTGCTGCCAAAGCTATGAATCCTTTAGCTATGCTGGAGTCGGTTTTTTTTGCAAAAGCCTTGGAGGGGTTGTCGGCCATTTCAATCACCTCGGAGCAATGGACAATTTCGAAATTGTCGGGGTTTGCATTTTCACGAACAAGGATTTTGAGAATCCTGGTTTTATCACCGAAAAGCACAATGCGCTCATCGGCATTGAGATGCTTGAGGGCTAAAACTGCACCCGATACTACAGCATCGGGTGCATAATCGCCTCCCATTGCATCAACGCCAATTCTTATCATCAATGCAGGAGTTTATGCAAGTTCATTTTAAGCTTTAACAGCCTTCTCAATAGCTAACTTACCGCGGTAATAACCGCACTCGGGGCAAACCCTGTGATATTCAACGGCTGCCCCGCAGTTTGAGCATGTAGCCAGGGTTGGTGCTTCCGCTTTGTAGTGTGTTCTGCGCTTGTTCCGTCTCTGCTTGGAGATTCTTGATTTCGGATGTGCCATTTTTCAACAAATTATGTAGTCCAACTTAGTTATTATCGTTCAATAGGTTCTTTAGTGCCTGCCACACGGGGTCAACCCCGGTTGGCTTATCATCTTCAAATTTAATAAAATTAAGCATTTCCTGGTCGCAATTCTCTACGCTGGTTCCGTTAAGGCCATGGTAACGTTTAAGCGGGAGACTTAGGTGAATGCTTTCGTACAGGTACTGGGCAAGGTTAACCTCGTGGTCATCATCGGTGAGGAAGATAATATCGGCCTGATCGTCAAAATGTTCGTTACCAATTTTAGCCACCAGAAGCCCCTTATACTCCATTGGTAGAAAGAACTGCTCCATGCACCTATCGCAGGTAACCTTAACCTTTCCCTTAATCACTATGTCAAATTCAAGCAGGTTATTCTGCTTGTTCATCAAAACCTTTGCCGTGAGCGATCCTTCCTTAATCTCACTTTCAGGAAATTCGGAAAAGAAATCGTTTTGTATGTCAAAATCAAACGAGTGCGCTCCAAGTTTAAGGCCCTTGTAACTAATTGAATATGTGCTTAAAATGCTTGCCACTTTCTCACAAAATCAACGTGCAAAGTTATAAAAATTCAAATCAACCCCAAAAAATAAGATGAAATCGTAAAAAATAACGGTTTGTATTCACGAAATCCTGATTTATCGGTACTTCCCGAAGGGTAGGATAGTAGCATCACTTCAATGAAATATGAAGTTAGAAGTTAGAATTATGAAGGTAGAAGTTAGTATTAAGAAGTTAGAATTAAGAAGTTAGAAGTTAGAATTATGAAGTTAGAATTTAGAATTAAGAAGTTTTTTATTCATGAGTCCAGTCTAAAAAGGTATTCTCGTCATTGCGAGCGAAGCGAAGCAATCTATATCTCTTTGAGCAACAGATTGCTTCGTCGTGCCTCCTCGCAATGACG
>DFYV01000124.1:16793-16958 GCA_002383425.1 Bacteroidales bacterium UBA4073
TTTGCATTTTGCATTGAGCATAACCAGAGCTATTTATGCCCTATCCCTACGTTTACGCTCATTTTCGTTGAGGTAGATTTTTCTTAGGCGTATGGCTTTTGGGGTGATTTCCACATACTCATCTTCCTGAATGTATTCAAGGGCTTCCTCGAGGCTAAACCTGAT
>DFYV01000127.1 GCA_002383425.1 Bacteroidales bacterium UBA4073
GATTTGTGTAGACATTTTTTAGGACAACACAGGTTTCACGTTTAACGTTTAACGGTTGATGGTTGACGGTTGATGGTTCTTCGTTGTTCGTTGTTCGGAAGAATAGTTGATGGTTGAAGGTATAATGGTTGTTCGTTGTTCGTTGTTCGAGAAAATGGTTGATGGTTCAAGGTTCACGTTTAACGGTTCACGTTTAACGTTTAACGGTTGACGGTTGATGGTTGATGGTTGTTCGTTGTTCGGAAGAATAGTTGATGGCATAATGGTTGTTCGTTGTTCGTTGTTTGTTGTTCGTTGTTCGGGAAAATGGTTGATGGTTCAAGGTTCACGTTTAACGGTTCACGTTTAACGTTTAACGGTTCACGTTTAACGTTTAACGGTTGATGGTTGATGGTTGATGGTTGATGGCAATTCGTTGNNCGGAAAAAGGAATCTTTAATTCGTAATTCGTAATTTGTAATTTGTAATTCGTAATTTGTAATTCGTAATTCGTAATTTTGAACCTTGAACCTTTAACCCTTCGATTTCACTCAGGGCAAGCTTTGAACTTTTTTTTACCATAGCACCTAAAAAAAAGAATTAAACAACCTCACAATACTTCAAACAGCTGCATAGTTGATGGCATCGGAATCCCAATGGGGTGCGTTCTCAATGGCTGGGATAACCTCCTCAGGATTACCGACAAACTGCCAGATTGCATTATGCTCGCTGCGCATGAAATGTTCGTCAATCATCTTTTGAAGCATCTCCTTGAGGTGATAGTAAAAGTTATCGGTGTTCAGTATAACTATTGGCTTGGTAAACTTGCCTAAGCGTTTAAGGGTAATAACCTCCATGAGCTCCTCAAGGGTTCCGCAGCCGCCCGGAAGGGCGACAACAGCATCGACATCCTGAATGAGGAGTTTTTTACGCTCATGCATATCCTTAACCAGTACCAGTTCAGTCAGGTTTTTATGCCCCCATTCTACTTTTTGCATGAAACGGGGTAAAATTCCAATAACCTTTCCCCCATGCCCGAGTGCAGTATCGGCAAGGCATCCCATTAATCCGTAGGAGCCACCACCATACACAATTGTTACATCCTTACTAACAAGCTCTTTGGCTAAAACCCTGGTTGCCTCAAAGTACCTGGCATCGACCTTTGAGCTGGAGGCACAGAAAACACATATTCTCATAGCTATCGGCGTAAAAAAACTAAAGCCGGGAATAAGAAACCCCGGCTGTTGTGAAATTTAAAATATTTACAGTAAAGCTTCGAGTTTGGCAACAAGAGCACTTTTCGGAACAGCTCCTACCTGTTTATCGACCATCTGTCCATTCTTGAAGAAAAGAACCGTTGGAATATTACGGATACCATAGCGTACCGCAATAGCTGGGTTACTATCAACATCTACCTTGACAATCACCGCTTTATCCTTATATTCCTCGGACATTTGCTCAACATACGGGGCTATTAAGCGGCAAGGACCACACCATTCAGCCCAAAGATCTACCATTGCAGGTTTTCCAGAGTTGAGGACAAGTTCATCAAAATTTGCTTCAGTTACTGCTAATGCCATAGTTTACTTATTTTAGGTTTTAATTTATTGCTTAAGATTCACCACAAAATTAAACCAAAAATTTGAGAAAAAGTTTAATCCATGTTTACTTTAAAGTTAATCTCACTATCGTACAAGTAATTAACGAATTCCTGGGTGATATTTACCCGGTAAGCCCTGGAAAATAAATCGACAGCTATCTGGTATTCAGGATCGAAAACCTTAAATTTAAGGGTTATGTTAGCCTTATCGCGCTGAACAAATCGTGTGATATCGTCGATAAAAATATCATTGACCTCATCGAGTGGTATGTTTAGCGTAATACTTTTTATCATTTTTTCACGAACATCGTAAAGCATGTTAATGGACTTAATATGGAGTTCCAGCTCATCGGGCCTGTACGACTTAGGCTGAATACGCCCTCTGACCATGATGTAGTACCCGTTGAAGCAAAAGTTGCGGTAGTTCTCAAAATCTTTACCAAAGAGCATGATGTCCATGGAATCGGTGTAATCCTCAAGGGTAATACGGCCGTACTGCTTGCCATTTTTTGCAGTATCGATGCGCGAAGCAATTGTCATACCGGCAATAGTCACATCCCTATCGCGGTATTGCTCCATGTTGGCTTTGATGTCGGCAATGGATACGTTGCATAGATTTTCGATTTCGAAACGGAATTCATCGAGTGGGTGAGCAGAAAGGTAAATACCAATAACCTCCTTTTCCTTGTTGAGTTTTTCGATGGTTGGCCAAGGGTCAACCTTTTGGGGTACTGGTTTAGGAACCTCAAACCCGGCTGCCATTCCAAACAGCGATTGCTGGGCACTATTTTTCTCCGACTGAACTTTAATTCCGTAACGCATAAGTAATTCAATGTACGAAACACCCTTAGAGTCAACCGTAAAAAAAGCGCTACGGTCAAAATCGATCAGGTTATCGAAAGCGCCGGCAACAGCAAGAACTTCGAGGTTTTTCTTGTTTACAGTTTGAAGGTTTACCCGTTCAAAAAAATCGAAAATATTTTTGAATTTACCCCCATTTTTTCGCACCTCAATAATGTTTTGTGCAGCATTTTCGCCCATTCCTTTAATCGCACCTAAACCAAAGCGTATATCGCCATTGGGCATTACGGCAAATTTTATTTGGCTTTCGTTCACATCGGGGCCAAGCACCTGAATACCCATTCGGCGGCACTCGTCCATGAAGGTAGTAATCTTCTTGATTTCGGAAAAGTTACGGCTAAGTACAGCAGCCATAAATTGGCTTGGGTAATGAGCTTTAAGGTAAGCGGTTTGGTAGGCAATGTAAGCGTAGCTGGTGGAGTGCGACTTGTTAAAGGCATACTCAGCAAACGATTCCCAGTCGGTCCAAATCTTTTCCACCTTTTTCCTATCGTAGCCCTTGCTAAGGCATCCGTCGATGAATTTTTCTTTCAACTCATCCATAACCTTTTTAAGCTTTTTCCCCATTGCTTTTCGGAGGGCATCGGCTTGTCCCCTGGTGAATCCGGCTAGTTTTTGGGACAGCAACATTACCTGTTCCTGGTAAACAGTAATGCCATAGGTATCCTTGAGCACCTCTTCCATCTCAGGGATTTCGTAAACAATGGGTTCGCGGCCGTGTTTTCGGTTTACGAAGCTGGGGATGTAATCCATGGGGCCTGGACGGTAGAGAGCATTCATGGCAATTAGGTCTTCGATACGGTTGGGCTGAAGGGCCCGCAAATACTTTTTCATTCCGGGTGATTCGAACTGAAAGATAGCGGTGGTTTCCCCATGAGAGAAGAGCTCAAATGTTTTGACATCGTTCAGGGGAATGTCCCCAATATCAATTTTTTCGCCAGTTGATTGCTCCACTAACAAAAGGGCGTCCTTAATAATGGAAAGGGTTTTAAGGCCAAGAAAGTCCATTTTAAGTAGGCCAATATCTTCAACCTGTGTCCCCTCGTACTGGGTTACAAAGAGTTTGGCTTCGGGGTTAGTGCAGAGGGGAATGTACTCTTCAAGATCGTCGCGGCCAATTATGATACCGCAGGCATGCACGCCGGTTTGGCGTATGGTTCCCTCAAGGACTTGTGCATGTTTAAGAGTATCGCGTATAAGCGGGTTATCGGATTTAGTTTCCCTTTCAAGTTCAGGGACTTCCTCAAAAGCCTTTTTCAAGGTGATGCCGGGTCGCTCGGGAACCATTTTAGTCAGCCTTTCGGCAGTTGGCAAATCGAGCTCAAGGGTACGGGCCACATCTTTAATTGACGATCTGGCAGCCATGGTGCCAAAGGTGATTATGTGCGCTACGCGCTTAGCTCCGTATTTATTTACCACATACTGGAGCACATCCTCACGGCCATCTTCATCGAAATCGATGTCGATATCAGGCATGGAAATGCGATCAGGGTTAAGGAAACGCTCAAAAAGCAGGTCGTACTTTATGGGGTCGATATCGGTGATACGCAAGGAGTAAGCCACTACCGAACCGGCAGCTGAACCACGTCCAGGTCCAACCGATACCCCTAACTCGCGGGCAGCTTTGATAAAGTCCCAAACTATCAGGAAGTAACTTGGGTAACCCATTCGGGCAATTACCTCCAGTTCAAACTCTAAACGTTCTACAATAGCATCGCTAAGGTTGTCGCCCCATCGCTGTTTAGCTCCTTCAAAGGTAAGATGCCGCAAGTATTCGTTTTCATCAGAAAAACCATCGGGTATGGGGAAGTATGGCATGATGGGTTTACTGGAAATATCGTAAAATTCAACCTTGTTAAATATCTCCATGGTATTACCAATGGCTTCAGGACAATCGGGGAAAAGAGCTCGAATTTCATCTTCGCTCTTGAGGTATTCCTGAAAGGTGTATCGCATACGATTGGACTCGCTGAGTTTTTTGCCTGTATTCAGGCAAATGAGAATATCGTGAGCCTGGGCATCGTCGGCCATTACAAAATGAACGTCGTTGGTGGCAATGCACTTTACGCCGGTTTTCATCGAAAGCTCAGCTATAGCCTTATTCACCTTAAGCTGATTTTCATAAACCTCGTAGTCGATTCGGGGTTCACCCGACTTATGGAGCATGAGCTCAAGGTAGAAATCATCGCCAAATATTTCCTTGTACTCATAAACAAGCCGTTCAGCGCTTTCCATATTGCCGTTCAGGATTGCCTGTGGAATTTCGCCTCCAAGGCAGGCACTTGAAGCAATGATACCCTTGCTATACTTACGCAACAGCTCCTTATCAATTCGAGGCTTGTAGTAAAAACCTTCGGTATAACCGTAGCTAACCAGTTTCATCAGGTTATGGTACCCTTCTTTGTTTTTTGCAAGCAGAATAAGGTGAAAGTTATGCCTGTCCTCCTTGTCGGTTCTATCGAAACGGCTTTTCTTAGCCATATATACTTCGCATCCCACAATGGGTTTAAAAAGTTTGCCTTGTGCTTCCTTGAGTTTCAGCTTAAGCTCTTGCAGCTTTTCAGGATTACCGTTTCCATTTTCAATTTCTTTCTCTGCACTTTCAATGTCAAGCTTTACCTGCTTAATTTCCTCATTAACCTTGCTATTCACCTTGTTTGCCTTTGCAAGGAACTCCTTTACTCCAAACATATTGCCATGGTCGGTAAGGGCAATGCCCGGCATACCCAACTCTATTGCCCGCGATATTAGCTTATCGATACTGGAAGCCCCATCGAGTATTGAATAGTGGCTATGAACATGAAGATGTACAAACTGACCCATTTAGCTATTGTATTATACCTAATTGATTTATTGGAACATACCGTTATACCAGCTATTGCGAATTTAACCAATTAACGCCACTTACCCGAAGGTAAAAACATAATTTAATCATTTTTTATCAACAAAAACCAAACGTTTAACCCAAACTACCCTAAATAGGTAAAAATTAACAGGGAAAAAATCCCTTTTACTGTGAGTGGGTGTAAAAAAACAAATAAATTGCCTTGAACTTAAATCCTAAGTTAAATTGCTATCCCACAAATTATCTAACCTTGAAAAATCATTACCATGAAAAAGTTAATGTTGTTTCTGTTTCTATTATTTCCAGCTACATTACTTACCCAAGCATCTTCAAATGACACAATTCCAGCATTTGTTGGGATTTGGTACATTCCACAAATGAGTTGGTTTGTTCATTACACGCAACATTCGGCAATTGGAAAGCCGCTAACCATCGATTTCAAAACGTCGTCATTAACGAGCGTTGAGGGTAATTTTGCCATTCGCCGAGTTGGACTTCGACTTGGACTTAATGCTCAATTCGAGAATAATATAATTAGCAAAGCATACCGGTGGGGTGGATACCTTGGATTTAAGGGTTACTGGTTAAAAATTCAAAGTTCAAAGATTTCCGGGACACTCCACTGGAACGGGGAACTACCTCCGGGGGAATACTATAACCAGGTAGGTTTTAGTAGCAATTACTTTAATATAGACCTGCTTAAGAATTTCAAGAAAAAAAGGTATATCGACGGGAAATGGCAGGTGGACCAAACTGAGAACAATATGGGTTTCTACTGGGGAATTGGTTACACATCAATGGGGTTTCCAGTTGAAATTGCCACCTTAACCACTGAAGGAAATCCAAGTGAGGATTTGAAATTCGGAAAGCCAGCTTACGATTCACTATACAAAATAAATTCTTTTAACCTTAGCGGTGGCTTTGATTTACTCCGGCAGCTTTGCTATGTGGGAGCACGTCATGGATTAATACCTGGTCGCCCTCCCATGAAATTGGCTGTGTATGGTTCAACTGAAGATAGAATAGGTTTTGGTCCTGGCAAGCTTACATCGTATAGCATAAACATGGCCGAAGCGCTGAATCCTGGTCGGAAGGTTTCATCACCGGAATTTCTCAATGTGAATGTGCATTACTTCCTTTCGGTGGGCTTACGATACTACATTAAGACTGGGTCATCAGTAATGATTTTTGCGGCAGGTTACGACATTGAAGGGACTGCCTTTTTCCCATTTGGAGCCAATGCTAAAGATAAAGAGGATTTAGGTCTCGACTTTACAGGAATTCTACTTAATCATGGGTTTTCGTTTAAATTATACATTGCATTCGACCAGAGGTGGAACAGTAAAATATAGAGATAGGTCAGATAAAACCGTTTGCTTTTACAGGTTTTAATATTAAGTTTTTAGTTACTCATTATTAGGTAATATAGTTTCAATAAAAATAGCTGGAGGAAATTTGCTAAATATAAGTGTTGCCCCATGCGTGAAAATTGTCATATCTATAATGCATAAACATCAGCTACTCACTATTCGCTACTATTTTCATCTTTTTAAATTTATAAAAGTTATTAATTTTCATATTTTATTTTTT